>NZ_PNRJ01000010.1:0-82965 GCF_011174885.1 Staphylococcus sp. 191
GCTCAAAGAGACATATGAAACAGGGCATCGTCTTTTAAGTGCCTTAAAAGCAAACGATATCCAGTAATTACAGTTCATCTTACAGGATTCAAAGACAAAAGATATTTCACAAGGCCTCAAGCGCGTCATTCAAACATTCATCAAATACTTGCCCTATATCTCAAATACGATGCGTTACCCACATTTAACGAATGGGCCAATTGAGGGAATTAATAATAAAATAAAACTGATTAAACGGGTTTCTTATGGTTATAGAAATTTCTGGAATTTTAGGAATCGAATCTTAATCATTTCCAAGGTATTTGTAAGTGAATATAAAAAACGCATTAAACAACAAAATAACGTTGCTTAATGCGTTATCGTCTCGCCAACCGATGTTGACAAAGAACCAAAATTATATGCCTTTCAACGACACACTAGCGCTATTTAAGTCACTTATGTTAGAGCGGGATGACAAAGTCAAATCGACTTTTGTCTCGCTCTTTTTGTGTTTAAATAGCCGATTTTTCTCATATGCTCGTACAGCGCATCGCCTCCTGTTTATTTGTATTTTGTTTTAAATCGTTTTAATATAAAAGATGAAATGTTTTATTTTGCCTAAGGTTTGAAATTGATAAAATAGGCAATTTAAAATGTATAGAAGCAATCTATAGGTTGAGATGGGGAAGATTGTTTAATTAAGGAGGTTACATGGATATGGTTTTAGTTAATTTGCATATTATTAGCTGGATTATTTTATTGATTTTATTCTTTGCGGCTTATGAAAACTATTCGAGTAAACAAGGGCCAACACCTTTATTTAAATCGTTACATATGGCTACACGTTTATTTATGGTGTTTGTATTGATTACTGGTTTTTGGCTTTTAATTAAGGCATTTACTACAGCAGGCGCAAGTCATATGTTATTAACTTTAAAAATGATAGGCGGCATTGCTGTTGTCGGATTAATGGAAGTGACGATTGCTCGTAAGAAAAAACAAATGCCAAGTCGTGGTTTGTTTATTGCGACATGGATTGTAGCAGTGATTACGATTATTTTAGGTGCTATTTTACCATGGGGTCCGATTACGGCACTTTTTAAATAATAAGAAACTTAAAAGATTAAACAAAAGACGCGATGGGTCGTTATATGCCAACCGCGTCTTTTTTGCTTAATCGCAAGGTTTATACAAGTATAGAGCTAAAGATTTCTGGATTGCGCCTGCGCTTATTTTAAGCTTTGTACAATCCACATTATCTTTGTCAAAGCAGACCAACAAAATTAAATTGATTGCATTGTCCTACTCTGTGCTTCAAACGACAAATTGTGAATCTATTTCGCTTTTTATTAACTTATTAAAGATTTCTTGCTTTATAGCCAATCATATTGATTAAATCTTTAGGATGACTGAAAGGTGGGGCATACGCAACTTCAAATTCCGTCAATTCATCGACAGTCATACGATGCATCATGGCCATCGTGAGCACATCGATACGCTTATCGACACCCATTTCTCCGACAGCTGCTGCTCTCAAGAGTTGACGTGTATTTTTATCGAAATAAATACGAAGATGAATGCGTGCATTACGAGGATAATAGTTTGCACATGCAGGGCTATTCACTTCGACCATTTCATAATCATAATTTTTAAGTTCTCTTGGTGAAAGGCCTGTACTTGCTAAAGTATAGTCAAAGAATTTAACGATACTTGCACCGAGATACCCTTTAAAAGCAATCGCATCATTACCTGCAACTTGTTCAGCTATAATACTAGCGCCTCTATGTGCACCCCAAGCTAATGGCACATGTGCAGGTTGTTCAACATGACGGTAGAAACTCGTAATAATATCCCCAAGCGCGTAAATGTTTGGAATATTTGTTTGGAAATGTTCATTAACTGGAATATAACCTCTCGCATCAAGTTGAACACCTGAATCTTGAATGAATTCAGAGTTCGGTGTCACGCCTACGCCTGTAATGATTAAATCATAATCTTCTACTGCACCAGAAGTAAATGTGACTGTTTTTCCTGAAATATCTTTAATTTCTTCATTCAAACGATAAGGAATATTTCGTACTTCTAATGCATCAAATAGAACTTGGTTCATATCTTGATCCATTAATTTATTAACCGCTTCGGAACGGTGGATGAGTGTAGGTTGTAAGCCACGCTCATACAAGTTTTCAAGCACTTCTAGACTAACATAACCCGCACCTACAATAAGGACACGCTGAACGTTATTCTGTTCAATGAAAGAATCAATTTTATCTGTATCTTCCATATTACGTAATGTAAAGAGGTGAGGCGCTTCGAAGTTAAGGCGACTCGCGCGTGCACCTGGACTTAAAACAAGAATATCGTAGTCATCTTCAAAAATTTCACCCGTTAAATGATTTTTAACTTGAATTTTATTAGATGCACTATTAATTTGAATGACTTCATGATGCACTTTTACCGTTATATCTTTGCTTTCTTTAAATTGTTCCGGATTAGTTGCTAACAATTTAGAACGGGACTCGACAATATTTCCGAGGTAATAAGGTAAACCACAATTCGCGAAGCTCATATCGCGGTCTTTTTCATATACTGTGATGCTACTTTCTCTGTCTAAGCGTCGTATTTGGCTTGCACATGTAGCGCCACCAGCGACAGCTCCGACAACAATGATTTTTTTGGACATCTTTTTTTCTCCTTTGTGTCTTTTTATTGAATTCAATTTTTATTCTTTCGAAATATTCAAATTAAAAAATCCATTTAAATATAAACCTATACCATCTTCATTATTAGATAGAGTTGTTTCTTTTGCAACATGTTTTAATTCTTCTATTGCATTTCCCATTGCGACACCGTGATTAGCATACTTTATCATTTCGATATCATTGTCCTCGTCACCAAATGCGATAATCTGTTCGTGATCGATTTGAAGATAATCTTTAACGTAATCAATACCGACAGCTTTACTAATTCCTTTTTTAACAATTTCAATCACTGGGAAAGGGGCACCCCAACGACGATGTTCAATATTTTCAGCGTAAAAGCGTGTGAGCATTTGTTTAATACGTGGAATCATCATTTCCTCTGCTTCAATGAGTAAGCTTGTTGGATCTTCATTTAAATTTTCTCTTAAATCTCCCACTTTTGTGACGGGGTTTCCCATACTAAAGCCTTCAAAAAGGCGATGATCAGGTTGATCTATAAATACACAGTCTTTAACTTCAGCAATTATATTTTGAATTTCCATTTTTTTAAGTGATTCGATGATACTTGTTGCAATTCCTTCATCCAAACGATGATGTTGCGTTTCGAATTGGGGGTCATGCGGGTGATGTACAAAGGCACCATTAAAATTCACTACAGGTGTATTGAGGCCAAGTTGTTCATAATATAAGCGACTGGCTCTGTAAGGTCTACCTGTAGCAATCATAATTGCGTGTCCCTGTTGTTGAAGCGTTTTTAGAACACGGAAAGTGTAGGGTGATATTTCTTTTTGGTCATTTAATAATGTCCCATCTAAATCTAAACAAATTAAAAATTGCTTCATTCATAATTCTCCTTAATACCAAGTTTCAATGTATCAATATCATAGCATTTTATTGTCGAAAAGTGGGGATTTTGATATATTGTTACTAGTAATAAGATTAAAGAGGTGATACGGATGGAAGAGGCACTTAAAGATAGTATACTTGGTGCATTAGAAAATGTAATAGATCCTGAATTAGGTATAGATGTCGTTAACTTAGGACTTGTTTATAAAGTGGATTTAGATGATGATGGATTGTGTACTGTTGAGATGACATTAACTTCAATTGGTTGTCCACTTGGACCGCAAATTGTAGATCAAGTGAAAACAGTATTAGCAGAACTTCCAGAAATTCAAGATACAGAAGTGAATATTGTTTGGAATCCACCATGGAGCAAAGACATGATGTCACGTTACGCAAAAATTGCACTAGGTGTAAGCTAAGCACGTTTTAAGGTGAAACATCATTATAAAGACTTCTGGATATAAAGCCATAGGTAACTATGCCTTCCTGGACGTTCTTGCATAGGAGCTGAAGTCTCAACTCAATTTGACTTAATTGAAGTACAAACTACGATGAAGCCAAATTGGATTTTGGGTGTAATACAGAAATCTCATGTAATCTTCTTGTTAATTATGATAATCATGAAGATAAAGAGGTCAATTTTATGAGACGATGAAAGCTTTTTAGAAAATCAAAACCGCAAAAATTATAGAGAAGCATCGAAGTGAATGTATTTTCAAATAAATATCGTTTATTTCGATATGGATATATTTTAAATCCTAAACGTTTATAAAGTGGATAAATCAATTCACCGTTAATTTAGTTCTTGTCGCTATTAATTAAACGTTGCGAAAGTGATTTATTTATAACTATAACAGTGAGTTATAACATGCATAAACGAAGTATTGTTGAAGAGACGCCTGAGGAAACAGGACGAGCCAAAGACTACAGGCTAAGGCTACCCCCTCGGAAAGTGAAGTCATACAATACGAAGTTTTATCATAAAAAGGAAGCGCTCAGATGATTTTCTATTAAAAATCATCTGAGCGCTATTTATTTTGGGGTTGATGTGCAAACCTCTGTTGGCATATAAATTTTTTAATTTTGAAGGCTAAATTAGAATTGCGCGATTTGAAATAAGAGTATACAATAAATAATCAATACATAGTTTGTACAATATTACATTAATTTGGAAAGAATGATGCGTGTGTGGGATTTTGAACATAGAGGGAAACGTTATTTAAAATCACGATATATGCCAGGGTTAGACGGATTAAGAGCTGTGGCAGTCATCGCTATTATCATTTATCATCTCAATCCACAATGGTTACCAGGTGGTTTTTTAGGGGTAGATACATTTTTTGTTATCTCAGGTTATTTGATTACGAGTTTATTACTAACAGAATATTACAATACAGGCAAAATTGATTTAAAGTCATTTTGGTTGAGACGGTTTAAGCGACTCATTCCAGCGGTATTTTTTCTAATTATGAGTGTCTTACTGTTGACGCTCATTTTTGAGCCTTCAGAAATCAAACCGATTCGTTCAGATGCGATTGCTGCGGTTTTTTATGTTTCAAACTGGTGGTATATCATTCAGAATGTAGATTATTTTGAACAATTTGCGGTTGCCCCTTTTAAACATTTATGGTCACTCGCAATTGAGGAACAATTTTATCTCGTTTTTCCACTTGTCCTTTTAGGATTATTGACTTTCGTACGACGAACAAAATGGATTCGTATCACTTTTTATACATTACTCTTTATATCACTTGTGACAATGGCTGTGTTATATGTACCACAAGAAAATGTCGCACGTGTTTATTTTGGTACGGATACACGTCTACAAACTTTATTAATGGGGGTTATTCTTGCATGGATATGGCCACCTTTTAAGTTGAGTGCTAAAATCAATCAAACTTTAAAAAGTGTGATAGATGCCATTGGATTAATCGGCTTAGTGATTTTAATCTTATGTTTTAAAAATGTTGAAGAAGCAGGTAATTGGTTATATTATGGTGGCTTTTTTCTTATATCAGGTGTCACTTTATTCATCATTGCAAGTAGTGTACATCCTTCAGGCTATTTTGCTAAATTATTAGGCAATCGGGTTTTTACATATATTGGAAGTCGCTCATATAGTTTATACCTTTGGCACTATCCAATCATTGTATTTATTCATCACCAATTTGTACAAGGACAAATACCGACGTTTGTCTATTTAATCGAGCTTCTCCTAATGTTTGGCATGGCAGAATTTTCATATCGCTTCATTGAACAACCTTTCAGAAAAATGGGATTCCATGCTTTTACTTTTAAACAACTTAGAAACTGGCGGTCACAAAAAGTTTTACGGACTTGGCTTGTACTTATTTTACTATTACCGAGTATGCTCGTTTTTGCTGGTGCATTTAATTCACTATCAAACCATAAAGCACAGCATGTTACTGAGGTCAATACTGAAGAGTTAGATAAACTTATTGTCAGACCATTACCTCTGCCACAACTTGAAATCAATGGTTTCACTGTTAAAGGAGATCATAGTCAGTATGCTTCATGGAAACCATTACTTATTGGTGATTCGGTTATGGTGGATATTGGGGATTACTTTAAATCTTATGTATCCAATGCAGATATTAATGGTAAGGTCGGCCGAAATCTCATTCAAGCGATTCCGTTAGTCAAAGAGAATTACAAGCAATATAAAAACAAAGATGATATTATCGTTTTAGAGTTAGGAACAAACGGAGACTTTACAGAAGACCAGCTTGATACACTATTAGACTTATTTGATAAAGCAGATATTTATGTTGTCAATACAAGAGTTCCGCGTTCTTATGAAGGACATGTCAATGATGTATTGAAAAAGGCAGCTAAAAAACGTGGAAACGTCACATTAGTCGATTGGTATCAAAAATCTGCAAATCATACAGAATATTTTGCACCAGACGGCATTCATTTAGAGCCACCGGGTGTGAGAGCATTAACGCATAGTATCATTCATGAAATAGAACAAAATCATCCTACAGATAAAAAATAGGATCGAAAAAAGGATGATAAAACAGAGTGCTGTAATACAGTCGCGATGAAACGCCTAGTTATCAGGTGGGTTTTGTCGCGACTTATTTTATAAGTAACCAGTATTAATGTTTTAAATTCAAAATATCAGGCAAATGCATAGATGTAGCATTCAAAGCACTGTAAATTTAATTTTTAAAAAGGTCAAAAAAAGTCAAACTAAGCATTGATTTTTTCGATAGTGAGGGTTATAATATAACTAAGGTCAAAGAAAGTCAAAGTCAACGTTGACCTATTTTAATAGAGGGGTGAGCCATTTTGGATATTAATCAAATGACACATGCAATTCAAAATGCACTTCAGAAAGCAATTGATTATGCGAAAACCTATCAATTAACCAATATAGAAGTAGAAGCTGTACTTAAAGCAGTTCTCGAAGAACCAGATAGTTTATTTAAAAGTGTATTAGAGCGTGCAAATATTAATATAGAAGAGTTAGAACGCGCTTTAGATAATAAATTGAAAAGTTATCCAACGATGAAAGGCGATCAAGTACAATATGGTCAGTATATTTCGCCACAAACGAATCAACTTTTTACAACTGCAGAAAAATATATGAAAACGTATGATGATCAATTTATATCAATGGAGCACATTTTGCTAGCAGCGATAGATATTGATGAAACGATGAAACGTTTTGTAGAACATAAAAAAGAAGTGATTGTCGAAATTATTAAAAAGATAAGAGGAGGGAATCATGTGACTACACAAAACCCTGAAGTTAACTATGAAGCATTATCAAAATATGGACGCGACTTAGTGGAAGAGGTACGTAAAGGTAACATGGATCCTGTTATTGGACGAGATGAAGAAATTCGTAACACAATCCGTATTTTGAGTCGTAAAACAAAAAATAATCCAGTATTAATCGGAGAACCTGGTGTAGGTAAAACAGCAATCGTTGAAGGATTAGCACAACGAATTGTAAAAAAAGATGTTCCGGATTCATTGCTTGATAAAACGGTATTCGAGCTCGATTTAAGCGCACTTGTGGCTGGGGCAAAATACCGTGGTGAATTTGAAGAAAGATTAAAAGCAGTATTAAAAGAAGTCAAAGAATCAGACGGGCGTATTCTGTTATTTATAGATGAAATTCATATGCTGGTAGGTGCAGGAAAAACAGACGGTGCTATGGATGCAGGTAATATGCTTAAACCAATGTTAGCACGAGGAGAGTTGCACTGTATCGGTGCCACAACTTTGAATGAATATCGAGAATATATTGAGAAAGATTCAGCTTTAGAACGACGTTTTCAAAAAGTGAATGTTGCTGAGCCTAATATTGAAGATACGATTTCTATTTTACGTGGTTTAAAAGAACGTTATGAAGTGCATCATGGTGTACGTATTCAAGACCGTGCACTCGTTGCTGCTGCAGATCTATCTGATCGTTATATTACGGATCGATTCTTGCCAGACAAAGCTATTGACCTTGTCGACCAAGCTTCAGCAACAATCAGAACTGAAATGGGCTCTAACCCTACTGAATTAGACCAAGCGAACCGTCGTGTGATGCAATTAGAAATTGAAGAAAACGCATTGAAAAAAGAGTCAGACGAAGCAAGTCGTATTCGTTTGAAAGAGTTACAAGAAGAACTCGCTGAAGAAAAAGAAAAACAAGCGGCTTTACAAGCGCGTGTTGAAAATGAAAAAGAAAAAATTGCTAAAGTACAAGAAAAACGGGCAGAACTTGATGAAAGTCGTAAAGCTTTAGAAGATGCAGAAAATAATTATGACTTGGAAAAAGCAGCGGTGTTACAACACGGTAAAATACCAGAACTTGAAAAAGAATTGAAAGCGCTCGAAGCTTCATTTCAAGAAGCACAAGGTGAAGATTCAGATCGCATTATACGTGAAGTTGTAACTGATGAAGAAATTGGAGAAATTGTAAGTCAATGGACAGGTATTCCAGTTTCAAAACTTGTTGAAACAGAACGTGAAAAATTATTGCACTTATCTGATATCCTTCATCGTCGAGTGGTAGGACAAGATCAAGCCGTTGATCTTGTATCAGATGCCGTTGTACGTGCGAGAGTAGGTATTAAAGATCCTAACCGACCAATTGGCTCATTCTTGTTCTTAGGACCTACGGGTGTTGGTAAAACAGAGCTTGCTAAAGCATTGGCTTCGTCATTGTTTGATTCAGAAAAGCATATGATTCGTATCGATATGAGTGAATACATGGAAAAACATTCTGTCTCAAGGTTAATTGGAGCACCTCCGGGATACGTTGGACACGATGAAGGTGGACAATTAACTGAAGCGGTGAGACGGAACCCTTATTCAGTTATTTTGTTAGATGAGATAGAAAAAGCACATACGGATGTATTTAATGTGTTGCTTCAAATTTTAGATGAAGGTCGACTTACTGATTCTAAAGGTCGTAGTGTAGATTTCAAAAATGCAATCATCATTATGACAAGTAACATTGGTTCACAAATTTTATTAGAAAATGTAAAAGATACAGGTGTTATTACTGAAGAAACAGAAAAAGCAGTCACTAGCAGTTTGAATGCATATTTTAAACCAGAAATTTTAAACCGAATGGACGATATTGTGTTATTCAAACCGCTTTCTATTGATGATATGAAAATGATTGTTGATAAAATCCTCAACAATTTAAACATGCGCTTGATGGATCAACGCATCCAACTCGAAATGAGTGATGAAGCTGAAAAATGGATGGGTGAAGAAGCATACGAACCACAGTTTGGTGCGCGTCCATTAAAACGTTTTGTTCAAAGACATGTCGAAACACCTTTAGCAAGAATGATGATTAAAGATCATCTTCCAGAAGGTACAAAAGTGTATGGTTATTTAGAAAACAATGAAATACAATTTAAAGTAGAAAAACCGACGAATGAAGTAGAAGCATAAAGCGTCATCTAATATAACTGAAACGTAAGAGTAGGACTGAAAGTAATTTTATTTTCATGTCCTACTCTTATTTTTTTAATTGTGCACAGATGTATTATAAAAAATGTTAAAAATTTTATAGAAATATTGAGATTTACTATAAAAGCATATAATATATATGTGTGGATAAGATAATGACTTTTTATTTCTGTTTCGCACATAATACATAGGAAAAAGGTGACAAAATACATGAATAAATGGACAAAGACGACTGCAGCACTTTTAGCTTTAGGTATTGCTTCTTCAAGCGTACCTTATCAAGCGTATGCAGGAGGTGGCCAAGCGACTCAAGCACAACAAACGGCAACACAAGCAGAAACTCAAGCGACAAAAGAACTAGCACAACAAAATATGATGAGTGTTTCTTGGTATCAAAATTCTGCTGAAGCTAAAGCATTATATGCGCAAGGTTATAATACAGCTAAAGAAACATTGAGCAAAAAAATTAAAAATCATAAAGGTGGTAAAAAATTAGCCATCGTTCTTGATATTGATGAAACGGTACTTGATAATTCACCTTACCAAGCTGCAAGTGTTTTAAATGGTAAAACATTCCCAGAAGGTTGGCAAGAGTGGGTAAAAAGCGCACAAGCAAAACCAGTATATGGCGCTAAAGACTTCTTGAAATATGCGGACAAGCATGATGTAGAAATATTCTATGTCTCTGACCGTTCACATGAAAAAGAGCTTGACGCTACGATTAAAAACTTGAAAAAAGAAAAATTACCACAAGCTGACAAAAAACATGTATTGTTGAAAAAAGAAGGCGAAAAGGGTAAAACAGAGCGTCGTGATAAAGTACGCACTGATTACAACTTAGTGATGTTATTTGGTGATAACTTGCTTGATTTTGATGAGCCAAAACAACCGACAGCAAAATCACGTGAAGAACTTGTAAGACAACATGAAGACGATTTTGGAAGCAAATACATTATTTTCCCTAACCCAATGTATGGTAGCTGGGAAGCAACATTGTACAACAATGACTACAGTATCAGCGCGAAACAAAAATTAGAAAAACGTAAACAATCACTTAAATATTTCGATCAAAAAACAAACAAAGTTAAAACAATTGATATGAAATAAGTATAGAAAAAAATAGCCATTAGAAATCGTGAATAAGATGATTTCATGGCTATTTTTATTCGGTTTATATTTAAACAAATTACGATTGTATGGTTGAGGTTAAACGATGGAGACTGAGTAATTCAACATACTTCATAATATTAAAGAGATAAAAACGAAGCCCGAGATGAATTCGTATAGAATACGAAAAACTCGGGCTTTATCGATGATTGAGAACGTTGGTCTCTTGCATAGTAAAGGCAAATTCAATGCCCTACTCAATAAGGTTATCGCTAATGCGAATCGTGGTTTGGTCTACCAGCGGCATCCAAGAGTGCAATAACAATAACCATAACTACAGCAAGAAAAATTGGTGTGATAAGGTTAATTGGCCCTCCACCATTAAGACTATTTAAAACAAAATTGACCATTTCTAAAAGTAAAATAGCCCAAATCAATGTGATGAAGTATTTCATTTTATATTGCCTCCATATGATTGATATTTTCATTATAATATTCTTGTAGTGATTTGTATAGCTATCCTAGCATCTCGCTTGTCTTTTTTTATCACATTGTGGTAAATTAATACCTGGTATTAAAAAATTTAAAAGAAGGTGTTCAAACCATGAATGTAGGTATTAAAGGATTTGGCGCTTATGCACCTGATCGAGTTGTTGATAATGCATATTTTGAATCGTACCTAGATACATCTGATGAATGGATTTCTCAAATGACTGGGATTAAAGAACGTAGATGGGCTAATGAAGATCAAGATACTTCTGATTTAGCTTACGAGGCAAGTGTGAGGGCGATTGAAGATGCAGGTATTAATGCGCAAGATATAGACATGGTTATTGTTGCAACATCTACAGGCGATCACCGATTCCCGACAGTAGCAAATATGTTACAACAACGTTTAGGATTAAATAAAGTTGCATCTATGGATCAATTAGCAGCTTGTTCTGGATTTATGCATGGTATTGTGACAGCACGTTCGTTCGTACTTTCTGGAGAATATCAAAATGTACTTGTTGTGGGTGCAGATAAACTCTCTAAAATTACAGATTTAAACGACCGTTCAACAGCTATTTTATTTGGTGACGGCGCTGGAGCAGTTATTATTGGCGAAGTATCCGGAAATCGTGGTATTCTGAGCTATGAGTTAGGCTCTGATGGCATTGGAGGAAAATACCTCTATCAAGACCAAGAGACGAATTTTATCCGTATGAATGGACGTGAAGTTTTTAAATTTGCTGTACGCGTAATGGGAGAATCCTCACAACGTGCAGTTGAAAAAGCACATCTGAATGCGGAAGATATTAATATGTTTATACCACATCAAGCAAACATTCGCATTATGGAATCAGCGCGTCAGCGTTTAGATTTGCCAAAAGAAAAAATGAGTGTCTCAGTTGATAAATACGGGAATACTTCTGCAGCGTCTATTCCGCTCAGTGTGAAGCAGGAATTAGAGAATGGACGTATTAAAGATGATGATATTGTTGTATTTGTTGGATTTGGTGGCGGACTCACTTGGGGTTCGATTGTACTCAGATGGGGTAAATAACAGAGGAGGAAATGAACATGACAAAAAAACATCGTGTTGTAGTTACAGGCCTTGGTGCCTTGTCACCTATTGGAAATGACGTCCCATCAATGTGGGACAGCGCCCTGAATGGCGTAAATGGTATCGATAAAATCACTAGAATTGATACAGAACCTTATCAGGTGCACATTGGTGGAGAACTAAAAGATTTTAACGTGGAAGATTTTATTCCTAAAAAAGAAGCACGAAAAATGGCACGTTTTACACAGTATGCCGTTGTAGCGGCACGCGAAGCATTACAAGACTCTGGTTTAACTATTGATGAAAAGAATGCAGATCGTGTAGGCGTTTGGATTGGTTCTGGCATCGGTGGTATGGAAACTTTTGAACAAGCCTATGATCAATTAAAAGCACGTGGTCCACGTCGTGTGAGTCCATTTTTTGTACCGATGTTAATTCCGGACATGGCTTCAGGTCAAGTTTCAATAGATACAGGTGCAAAAGGGCCTAATGGTGCTACTGTTACAGCCTGTGCGACAGCAACAAACTCTATCGGTGAAGCTTTTAAATTTATTGAACGTGGCGACGCTGATGCAATGATTGCTGGTGGAACAGAGGCACCAATTACACATATGGCTATTGCTGGATTTAGTGCGAGTCGTGCGTTAACAACGAATGACGATATTGAAACAGCTTGTCGACCTTTCCAAGAAGGCCGCGATGGCTTTGTAATGGGTGAAGGTGCAGGGATTCTAGTACTTGAGTCACTTGAGTCAGCACAAGCGCGTGGTGCTCGAATTTATGCTGAGCTTGTTGGTTATGGTGCTACTGGAGATGCATATCACATTACTGCACCGGGGCCAGAAGGTGAAGGTGGTTCTCGTGCAATGGAAGCAGCGATTCAAGATGCAGGCATTCAGCCTCAAGATATTCAATACTTGAATGCACATGGTACAAGTACGCCTGTTGGTGACTTATCTGAAATTCAAGCGGTTAAAAACACCTTTGGTGACGCTGCTAAATCACTGAAAATTAGTTCGACGAAATCAATGACGGGCCATCTTTTAGGTGCAACAGGTGGTATTGAAGCGATTTTCTCAATTTTATCAATTCGTGATGGTAAAATTGCGCCGACTATTCACGCTGTATCACCGGATGCTGAAATTGATTTAGATATTACGCCAAATGAAGCTGTAGATCATGAAATTGAATACGCGATGAGTAATAGCCTTGGCTTTGGCGGTCATAACGCAGTACTCATTTTCAAAAAATATAGCGAATAAAATAGAGAATTTAAATCAAAAAATGCGTTTACTCTCAAAATCATTGATGGGTGAACGCATTTTTTAATTTTCTCTCTTATTGGTGTCGTCTAATTTATGAATATAATAAGAAAATAATCAACAAGCAACATAAAATGATGCCGAATACTTATTCAAAGATGTTTTTTCTACAAATACAGTGTTCATATTATCTAACTATATATAATAGAAGAAACACGTCAAAGAGCTATACTTACGTACGATATATTGTCAGCAATAATAAAATATAACAATTAAGAAAGATAATGTCCTTATGCTAATATATGTAAAGATTGGAAAAGTTATAGATATTTTCAAAATGATTGTATACGTTTATTTAAAAGGTTCAAAACGTTTCAAATAAATGTATCTGTAAAATATTAATCATTGATTAAAAGTAAACGGTTTTAAAGCAAAAGTATAAAATTGTTACATGAGATAAAACTGACTGCAGAATAAATGATCAATTTGAACTGAAATTTTCATCATAAAATAATTGAATAATCTGAAATCATCGTATTTCCTAGGAGAACACTCGCCTTAAATTTATTCATTTTTTATTATGCGAGATATGCGAGTACAATAGCGATGACAAAGTAAGCGACATGAATAAGAAGCGCAGGCATAATCCAAGGTGATACAAAGTATTCCGATTTTTTAGCATGCTTTGGATTAAAAAAAGCGTCATCTTCAAAGCGTGAGCGATTCTTTTTACGCATCATTTGATAGCGAAACTTTCTAAATCCATAACTTGTGACGTCGAGTATGCCTTCTTGAATAATTAAGAATGTGAATAGTAATATCGAGACCATTATTGTTATGGTGAAAAAGATATTGATGAAGTGTGTCCATGTATGGATAGATAAAAGCCATATAATTAAACTTGCAAGGGGTGTAAATAAGATATAAATTAAAGCATTTTTGTTTATACGTTTCATAGTTTCATTCCTTATTTAGTATTTACTGAAATCATTGTAACTTAATTCCCTTCAATATACACCTATAGATCTATTCTGAAAGTGTGAATATCATTATAAAGCACAATGAAAAGTCGAGTTTAATCTAAAAATTTTTATTGTGTTAAATCAAAATGTTATTGATTAAATTTTGCGAAAAGTCTATAATGAAATTAATATTTCTGAAAATTTAGAAGGGAATGTTAATTTAGATTAGGGGGTTTACGCTGATGCTTAGATATACTTTGAAGCGTTTATTGTATATGGTCATTTCGTTGTTTATTATCATTACCATTACATTTTTCTTAATGAAGTTAATGCCAGGCTCACCATTTAATGACGAAAAGTTAAGCGATGAGCAAAAAACAATATTGAATGAAAAATATGGACTCAATGATCCATTACCTGTTCAATATGCAAACTATATGAAAAATGTTGTCAAAGGAGATTTTGGTAACTCGTTTCAATACGATAACCAACCGGTTTGGGATCTAATTAAACCGAGATTAGTACCTTCATTGCAAATGGGGCTATTTGCAATGGTAATTGGTGTCATTGCAGGTGTTATTTTAGGGGTCGCAGCAGCCACCCGGCAAAATACGTGGGTTGACTATTTAGCAACCTTTATCTCGGTTATTGCGATATCAGTGCCATCGTTTGTATTGGCAGTATTATTACAATATGTATTTGCTGTACGTTTGCAATGGTTTCCAGTTGCTGGATGGGAAGGTATTTCCACAGCAATATTACCGTCGTTAGCTTTATCAGCTGTTGTTTTAGCAACAGTAGCACGTTATATTCGAGCAGAAATGATAGAAGTGTTGAGTTCAGACTACATATTACTTGCCCGAGCAAAAGGGAATTCAACTGGTAGAGTTTTATTTGGCCATGCACTTAGAAATGCATTGATTCCAGTCATTACTATCCTTGTACCGATGTTAGCAGGTATTTTAACTGGGACATTAACAATTGAAAATATCTTTGGTGTACCTGGACTAGGGGACCAATTCGTTCGATCAATTACAACAAATGACTTCTCTGTCATCATGGCGATTACACTACTATTCAGTACATTGTTCATCGCATCAATCTTTATCGTTGATGTCTTGTACGGTTTAATTGATCCACGAATTCGTTTGCAAGGAGGTAAGAAATGATGTCAAATGAAGAACGCAATTTACCACAAGACGATCATTCAGGTGCGACAGTCGCTCAAACATCAGGCATAATGAGTGAAGACTTTGTTCGTACAGGTGCACCTGATGGCAGTGAGCAAGAGTTTCAAAGAGAAGGACGTACATTTTGGCAAGATGCTTGGGCACAACTCACTCGAAACAAATTAGCCGTTGTGGGTATGATTGGTCTGATTATCATTATTTTATTTGCCTTAATTGGTCCTTTATTAAATAGTCATGATTTTTCTGAACAAGATGTTCAACGTCGTAACTTACCACCTAAAATTGCTGTATTAGATAAAGTGCCATTTTTACCATTCAATGGTGAAGGTGTCGACGGTAACGCATACGATAAAGCACATGTTAAAGAAAATTTTTGGTTCGGTACAGATCAATTAGGTCGTGACTTATGGTCTCGTACTTGGCAAGGTGCGCAAGTTTCATTATTTATTGGTTTTGTAGCTGCCTTTTTAGATATTTTTATTGGTGTCATATACGGGGCGATTTCTGGTTATTTTGGAGGTCGTGTCGATGATATTATGCAACGGATTATCGAAATTATTTCATCTATTCCAACATTAATCGTTGTTATTTTATTCGTATTAATCTTTGAACCATCCATTTGGACAATTATTTTAGCGATGACCATTACGGGATGGATTGGAATGAGCCGTGTGGTACGTGGCGAATTCTTAAAATTGAAAAATCAAGAGTTTGTATTGGCGTCTCGTACACTTGGAACATCCGATTTCAGATTAATTTTTAAACATATTTTGCCTAATACATTAGGTGCAATTATTGTAACATCGATGTTTACAGTGCCGAATGCGATATTCTTCGAAGCGTTTTTAAGCTTTATTGGTATTGGGGTCCCTGCACCTAGAACTTCACTCGGTTCACTAGTAAATGAAGGGCGAGCAATGTTACTCATTCACCCGCATGAATTATTTATTCCGGCAATCATTTTAAGTTTATTAATCTTATTCTTCTATCTCTTTAGTGATGGATTACGTGATGCATTTGACCCTAAAATGCGTAAATAAAGGAGGAATTTACAATGTCTGAACGTGTATTAGAAATTAATGACTTGCATGTTTCCTTCGATATTGAAGCAGGGGAAGTGCAAGCGGTAAGAGGCGTTGACTTTTATTTAAATAAAGGAGAAACGTTGGCAATTGTAGGTGAATCAGGTTCAGGAAAATCTGTCTCTACTAAAGCTATTACAAAATTGTTCCAAGGGAAATCTGGAAGAATTAAAAATGGAAGTATTATTTTTAACGGTGAAGACCTCACACAAAAATCAGAAAAAGAATTAATGAAATTACGTGGGAAAGAGATTTCAATGATTTTCCAAGATCCTATGACATCTCTTAATCCAACTATGAAAATTGGTAAGCAAGTCATGGAGCCCATTATTAAACATATTGGCCTAAGTAAATCAGAAGCGAAAAAGCGTGCTATCGAATTATTAAAGTTAGTAGGTTTAAAGCGTGTGGAAGAACGCTTCAATGCATACCCGCATCAATTTTCAGGTGGTCAACGACAGCGTATCGTCATTGCATTGGCACTTGCTTGTGAACCTAAAGTGTTAATCGCGGATGAACCAACTACCGCATTAGATGTGACGATGCAGGCTCAAATTTTAGATTTGATGAAAGAATTACAACAAAAAATTGATACGTCTATCATCTTTATTACACACGATTTAGGGGTTGTTGCTAATGTTGCAGATCGTGTGGCTGTGATGTATGGCGGTCAAATGATTGAGACAGGGAATGTTGATGAAATATTCTATGATCCTAAACATCCTTATACATGGGGATTGCTTTCGTCAATGCCAGATTTAAAAACAGGGAACGACACAGAATTATTAGCGATTCCTGGCTCACCACCGGATCTGATTCATCCACCGAAAGGCGATGCATTTGCACCGAGAAGTGAATATGCTTTAGCGATTGACTTTAAAGAAGCGCCGCCATGGTTCAAAGTTTCGCCGACGCATTATGTTCGTTCTTGGTTGTTAGATGAACGTGCACCTCACGTTGAACCGCCAGAAATGGTAAAACGTAAGCAACGTCCAATGCCGAACAATTTTGATAAACCAGAACGTGTAGAAAGGGTGTCGTTTTAATGGCTGAAAAAGAAGTATTATTAGAAGTTAAAAATTTAAAACAGTATTTCAACCATGGCAAGCGTAATGAAGTACGTGCTGTTGAAGATATTTCTTTCAAAGTATTTAAAGGTGAAACGTTTGGCCTTGTAGGAGAGTCAGGTTCTGGTAAGTCAACGACAGGTAAAGCAATAATTAAATTAAATGATGTAACTGATGGCCAGGTGCTATACGAAGGGGTTAATATTCAAGATATTAAAAAGCATAAAGACTTACTTAAATTTAATAAGAAAATACAAATGATTTTCCAAGACCCTTATGCTTCACTCAATCCAAGACTTAAAGTCATGGATATCGTCGCTGAAGGGATAGATATTCATGGTTTAGCATCAGATCGAAAAGATCGCAAAAAGCGTGTTTATGATTTGTTAGAAACAGTAGGACTGCGAAAAAGTCATGCGAATCGTTATCCACATGAGTTCTCAGGAGGTCAACGTCAACGTATCGGTATCGCACGTGCATTAGCAGTTGAACCAGAATTCATCATCGCGGACGAGCCGATTTCAGCATTAGACGTATCGATTCAAGCACAAGTGGTTAACTTAATGCAAAAATTACAACGTGAACGTAACATCACATTTCTCTTTATTGCCCATGATTTGTCGATGGTAAAATATATTTCAGATCGTATTGCTGTTATGCATTTAGGGCGTATTGTCGAATTAGGGACTGCAGATGAGATATATAGTCATCCTATTCATCCATATACAAAATCACTGCTATCAGCTGTTCCGCAGCCTGATCCTGATAGTGAACGGACAAGAAAACGTGTTGAATATAAAGAAGATGCTTCTAAAAATGATCAACGTACGTTAAAAGAATTTACAGAAGGTCATTATGTTTTTGCAACAGATGAAGAATTTGAACAATACCGTGAAGCACACGGTTTAGTCGGCTTATAATGGCGGGAAGGGGGAATGACAATTGAATATTAAAAGCACATTGAAACTATTAATGACAGCTATTGCAGCAGTACTTGTGTTATCAGCTTGTGGGAATGCTGAAAGTGTTTATGATGGTGATGGACAAGTCTTTCGAAAAGTGATACCACAGGATATGACATCATTGGATACTGCTAAAGTTACAGATAGTGTTAGCTTTGATAAATTTAATCAAGTTTATGAAGGGCTTTACACTTTAGATGGTAAAGATGAAGCGGTACCTGGTGTTGCAAAAGGAGAACCGAAAATTACAAATGGCGGTAAGACTTGGACGATTAAGTTAAGAGAAAATGCGAAATGGTCCAATGGTGATCCGGTAACGGCACATGATTTCGTCTTTGCATGGCGTCGTGTTCTAGATCCAAATACAGCTTCTGAGTATGCTTATATTATGTATGATTTGAAAAATGCTGAAGAAATTAACATGAGCAAAAAGAAACCGAAAGAATTAGGTGTGAAAGCTTTAGATGACCATACATTACAGTTTGAGCTTACAAAATCAATACCATATTACAAAGAAATGTTAGCATTTGGTACGTTTATGCCACAAAATGAAAAAGTCGTTAAAAAGTATGGCGATCGATACGGTACGAAAGCAGATAAGGCAGTCTACAACGGGCCATTTAAAGTAAAAGATTGGGCAGTTGAAGACAAAATCTTATTAGTGAAAAATAATGATTATTGGGATAAAAAAGCCGTCAAACTTGATAAAGTGAATTATAAAATTTTAAAAGATGGTCAAGCTGGCGCTTCTTTATACGATACTGGTTCAGTTGATGATACAGGTATTTCATCTGAACAAGTCGATAAATATAAAGATTCGCCTGCATTAAAAAAACGCTTGCTCGCATCGACGTTCTATTTGAAGCTCAACCAAGATAAAGTACCAGCTTTTAAAAATAAAGATATGCGTATCGCTTTTTCACAAGCGATTGATAAAAAGGCTTATGTAGATTCAGTGCTTAATAATGGTTCTGCACCGAGTGATGCGTTTACAGCGAAAGCCACAGCAAAAACACCAGAAGGTAAAGATTTTGCGGATCAAATTAAATCACCGTTAGGCTATAATCCTAAACAAGCGAAAGTACACTATGACAAAGCGAAGAAAGCGCTCGGTCAAAAGGAATTTACGTTTACATTGAATACAGAGGATACGCCAGCATCTAAAATATCTGCAGAATTTATTAAAGCACAAATCGAAAAGAACTTGCCGGGTGTCACAGTGAAAATTCAGCAGTTACCGTTTAAACAACGTGTCGCACGTGAACAAAGTCAAAACTATGAAATTTCATTATCCGGTTGGGGACCAGACTACCCTGATGCCTTAACATTCTTAAACATTATGACTACGGGTAATGCATCGAATAAAACGGGATGGAGTAATAAAGACTACGATAAAATGGTGAAAGATGCAAACGGCGTATTATTGAAAGATGAAGAAAAACGTAATGAATCGTTAGTGAAAGCTGAAGAATTATTGTTAAACGAAGCGCCAATAGCGCCTATTTATCAAAAAGGGGAAGCGCACTTAACAAACCCTCAAGTTAAAAATCTTCAATATCATAATATCGGTGGCGATACGACATTGAAATATGTCTACATCGACAAAGATATTGATAGAAAAACAGGTAAGAAAAAAGATTAATAGAATAGAAAAAGACGTCTGACAGACTGTGCATACAGTCTTTGTCAGACGTCTTTTTTTCGTAAGGAATGAAGCACTTCTTATTTACGTTTACGTCCTAGTCCCATTGCTTTTTCCATTTTTTTCAATGTTTTAGATGAAACACGATGTGCTTTGTCGCGTCCTTCGTCTAATATTTCATCTAAGCGGTCTGAGTCTAAAAAGTGGTGATATTTTTCTTGGAAGTCGACTAAAAAGTTTTCGACCACTTCGGCCAAATCACCTTTAAATGTCCCATAGCCTTCATTAGCATAGCGTTTTTCTAGGTTAGAAATAGATTCTCCAGTCAAACTAGAGTAAATGGTTAATAAATTAGAAATACCTGGCTTTTGTTCTGGATCAAACTGAATTATACCATCAGAATCTGTGACCGCACTTTTAATTTTTTTAGCTGCGACTTTAGGTTCATCGAGTAATGAAATAAAGTTTTTCTGATTGTCATCACTTTTACTCATTTTTTTCGTTGGATCTTGAAGACTCATAACGCGTCCGCCTATTTTTGGCATTTGGACTTCTGGTTTAGTTAAAATATCGTTGTAACGATAGTTGAAACGATCGACAAGATTACGTGTTAACTCCATATGTTGTTTTTGATCATCACCCACGGGAACGATATCAGTGTTGTATAACACAATATCTGCAGCCATAAGAGGTGGATAAGTTAAGAGTCCTGCAGGAATACCTTCCGTTTGTTTTTGTGATTTATCTTTAAATTGAGTCATACGCTCCAACTCACCAATTGAAGAAATGGTTGTTAACATCCAGCCTGCTTGTACATGTGCAGGCACTTCTGATTGGATAAATAAAGTGATTTTATCTGGATTGAGACCGGAAGCAAGATAAATGGCAGCAAGTTGACGTGTTTGCTTTCTTAATTTCAATCGATCTTGAGGAACTGTAATCGCATGTTGATCGACAATACAAAAGTAACACTCATAATCGTCTTGGATATCGACAAATTGCTTAAGCGCCCCAATGTAATTACCGATTGTTGGAATACCGCTCGGTTGAATTCCCGAAAATAATGTTTTCATAATGACTAGCCTACTTTCTTTCTTGGTTATTCAATACTATTGTAACAGTATTTTCTTTGTTTGTAAGTTATGTTAATATTAAGGAAGTAACCAAATTGAAAAAAATCATACTAAAGTCTGATTATTGCAATCATTTGATTATTTTACAGATTTCTCATTTAATTTTAATGTTTCGGGTGTATAATATAAACATAAGCGTTAGAAGCAAAGATAAATTAAGGTTAGACTTGTTTATATATGTTTAAGCAGTTAATCTTGAAGCGTTAAATTACAATGAATAACATTCATTAAATTAGGAGAGTGAGATGTATGGTAACATTATTTACTTCACCAAGTTGCACATCTTGCCGTAAAGCGAAAGCATGGTTACAAGAACATGACATTCCGTATACGGAGCGTAATATTTTTTCTGAACATTTAACTTTAGATGAAATTAAACAAATCTTGAAAATGACTGAAGATGGAACGGATGAAATTATTTCTACACGTTCTAAAACTTACCAAAAATTAAATGTGGACATTGATGCATTACCACTTCAAGATTTATACACAATTATTCAAGACAACCCTGGTATTTTACGTCGTCCAATTATTTTAGACGATAAACGATTACAGGTAGGTTATAACGAAGACGAAATTCGTCGTTTCTTACCACGTAAAGTACGTACGTTCCAATTGCAAGAAGCACAACGTATGGTTGATTAAATATAAGCGTTTGTAATCACTAATGTGAGGCGAGCGTTAGCATATTAAAAGGACTGGAAAATCACTTCCAGTCCTTTTAATTATGATGACTGAGAAGTGTCAAAAGGATTGCAGCTAACTATAAACCATCATATATTCCTCCATTTTTAATGTGTGTGCCTAACAGGTGTCATGTAAGGGAGATATGTTATACTGAAAGTGCTAAGGTACACAATTTTATTTGATACAGTCAAATAGATTGTGTTTTTATTGGTTGTCTAATACAATAGGGTTACTATTCATCGACTGTAAGGAGTGAGATGATATGAGAATAGAACGTATAGACGATATGACTGTAAAACTTTTTATCACATATACAGATATTGAGGCGCGTGGATTTAAGCGTGAAGATCTTTGGACTAACCGTAAACGAGGCGAAGAATTTTTCTGGTCTGTTATGGAAGAAATCAATGAAGAAGAAGATTTTGTCGTTGAAGGACCGTTATGGATACAAGTACATGCCTTTGAAAAAGGCGTCGAAGTAACGATTTCAAAATCTAAAAATGATGATTTGATGCAAATGTCTGAAGAAGATAGTACCTTTGATGAATTCGATAGCCAATTGAACGAATTATTATCACAGTCGTTGAAAGATGACCAAACATCAGATAGTCAAAATGAAAGAGAACGTACGCATAAGACTAAAGCGCCGACACCTCGTACTGCGATTTTTAAATTTGAAGATTTAGAAAATGTCATTGAATACGCACATCGTAACGATCAACAATTGACTGATTTTGAAGATTTACTTTATATGATAGATCAAACGTATTATTACGCAGTTCATTTTGATGAATCTGTTCAAGAAGAAGAAATTCATGATTTCTATGGTCAAATATTAGAATTTGCAATGCCGAGTGATCGAACAGCGTACTATCTAAATGATTATGGTAAAATTATAATGAGTCATAATGTAACAGAACAAGTGAAACGTTATTTTCCTTTAAGTGACTAATTAATAACTAAAAATTATTTTGTTTATCAAAAGAGTTCTCGATTAAATCATCGAGAACTTTTTTAAATATTACAATGACAATAGGCACTAAGAATGGTCAGAGTTTGTATCAAACTTTAATCATCTGGATTAATCATGCCTTACTTTATGAAGCCGGTTACTTCAGATTGTCCTATAGCAATTGCATCTATTAAAACTGTTAGCAGATTGTTCATGATTGAGGATAAAAACGCAGCTATAAAGCCCATACCTATGACACTACTGAATAAGCCATAATTTGAAATATAAGATAACGCGTGAGCTAAGAGGGATGTAATTCCGGCATTTTTTAAACCGAACACGACCAGGTACATCCCTATTGAAAACAGCACAATATTCCAAGGCACGCCTAGAATGATTTGCTTAGCATGAACAGCTTCAGATTGATGTGTGCAACCCAGAAATATGAGTGCAATCATCCCGATGATGATGGAGACTGGAAAATGGATAAGGCCCCCAAAGAGATAGCCAGCTAACAATGCGACTAAGATGAACCATGCCAGTATGAACAATCTTGAATCTTTTATAATTATCTTTAGGCGCTTTTAAATGAGAAATATTAAAAGTTTGAGGAATAGACTTTCTAAAATAAAGCCACAGGAAAGAAATGCTTGCAATTAATGCGAAAAGATTAGTGATGAACATTCGACCTAAATATTGTAAGAAATCTATGCAAAAGTAATCAGCAGAAATAATATTCACTAAATTGCCGACAATTAAAGGCAAAGATGTCGTATTTGAGACAAAGCCACAGGCGATAATAAATGGAAAGATTATGTTAGTTTTAAAACCTAAATGTTTAACCATCACTAATACAATGGGGGGCAAAATCAAGGCTGCACCGTCATTTGCAAAGAAAGCAGCGACAACAGTACCTAATAACATGATGAATACACAAACATTTTTAAACGATAGCCGTTTGAAGCCTTTACCTTATGAATGGCTGCACATTCGAAAAAGTCAATCTCATCTAACATAAGTGAAATGATCATAACCGAGATAAAAGCTAAAGTCACATTCCAAACGATATGCGTCACTTGTCCTGCATTGCCCCATTGAACAACACTTGTAAGCAGCGCAATACCCGCGCTATTAAAGCAGTTACACCAATGTCTAATCCTTTCGGTTACCATATGACAAAAACTAAAGTTAAACGAAAATCGCAATTGCTAAAAATGTAAGCATGTTCCTTCACCTGACTTCAAATTTTAAACCACAGTATGAATTTAATTACCTATTTGAACGTGTTTAAAACTTATGCCGCACGCTGGTTTATAAGATGCGTTTAATATATCGAGTCAATCTGTATGACTTGTAATGATTTACTATCAGAGATAACACGATTATTTATAACGAGTTGAGTTTAAAAAAGATGACGCTGAAAAAATATTTGAAGTAATTCTTAATATTTGTACGTGTATGTAATTGAGGTGACGAGATGTTAACAGCATACAATGAGCAATTAGAGCAAGTTTTCGCACAACATGCGTCCAAACAAGAGCAGTATTTTTGTCCAATTTGTAAAGCGGCTGTCATTTTAAAACAAGGGGCCACTAAAAGCGCCCACTTTGCCCATCAATCCAATCTCCATTCTACACGTCAGATGCAAGGTGAATCTGAACAACATCATCGTTGCAAATCTCATTTATATCTTCAATTAAAAAAGAGCCATGCTGATGTAAAATTAGAACCCTATTTGAAAGCAATTAACCAAATTCCAGACTTGATTGTAGGACATTGGGCATTAGAAATACAATTAAGTATGATTTCTTACGAACTAATGAGACAACGTACGATAGGGTTAACGCAGCTAGGCTATCGTGTCTTATGGCTTACAGCATTGCCTAAAATTAAACAAGGTCGCTTCATTCTGACACAACTTCATCAACAAGCAATTTTACCAGAGTCTTATTCACTCTTTTGTATCAATACGAAGACAGATAGTATTTATCGAATTTCACAACTTGTTCCGCTTACAGCAACACAATTTTATGGAGAAATGACCATGATTCCTGTCGCACAGCTTTGCCAATATTTAAGTCATCAAGCGCCTGAAGAAATGGTTGTTCGTAAATTATCGACTGCGACAATCTTAAGCTATATAAGACAATGTCGTCAAAAAAACAATGTGCGAGAACCTACAATATCGTTAATGTACCAATTACAATTAACAGATGAACAAGTTATTAAATTAACTGGATTTTTATTTCCAGAACAAATTTATATTCGTACGCATCCTGTTTTATGGCAGTTATGGATATTGAAGAGTATACAAAGCCAAATACCAAGCCACGCACTTCTAGCTAAAAACATAAAATTGCGTCAGTTTGCTCTGAAAGAAGTGAATTCATTAAAATTAATCAATAGCATAATAGCGCGATATATTAAATTTTTAAATTTATAAGTGAATAGTGTGCATTATTGTAAGAAAAATGAGAAAATAAGATTAATATTAACACCAAGAGGAGGAAAAATAATGTCACAACAACTCACAAGAGAACAACAAGAACAAAAATATCCTGAATACTCATGGGATTTAACAACTATTTTTGAAAGTGATGAAGCTTGGGAAAAAGCATTTAAAACAGTTGAAAGCTATTTAGGAAAAGAAGCTCAATTTAAAGGTCACTTAGGTGATGACGCAGAAACATTATATCAAGCTTTATCACTCGAAGATGAAATTGAAACTGAACTTGAATCTGTATACGTCTATGCACATTTAAAGCAAGACCAAGATACAGCAAACGATCAATATACTGGTTTTGAAGCACGTGCACATCAATTAGCAATTAAAATAAGTTCAGCTTGGAGCTTTTTAGTACCTGAATTACTTCAAATAGATGAGAAAACAATTGAATCTTATGTTGCCTCTCATGAAGGATTGAAACGCTTTGAGTTCGATTTACAATTAATCAACGAAAAGCGTCCGCATATTTTAGATGCTGAGCAGGAAAAATTACTAACTGAGGCACAAGATGCACTATCAACCCCAAGCAATGTATTTAGTATGTTTGATAATGCAGACCTTACTTTTGAAGATGTAACGGATAAAGAGGGTCAAAAACACCCATTAACGCAAGGTACATTTATTAAATATTTAGAGTCTGATGATCGTGTACTACGCAAATCTGCTTTTGAAAATGTATATAAAGCCTATGGAAGCTACAACAATACGTTAGGTGCTACGCTAGCAGGAGAAGTGAAAAAACATGTATTTAATGCACGATCACATCATTATGAGAGTGCCCGTGCGCAAGCTTTAGGAAATAACAATATTCCTGAAGAAGTTTATGATAACCTCGTGAAAACAGTCCATGAATATTTGCCGTTATTACATCGATATACAAAATTAAGAAAATCATTGTTAGGTGTAGACGATTTAAAAATGTACGATATGTATACACCAATGGTTAAAGATATCAAGTTCGAAATGCCTTACAATGAAGCGGTTGATTGGATGTTAAAAGGTTTGGAACCAATGGGGGAAGAATATTTAAATGTGATTAAAGAGGGCTTAAACAATCGCTGGGTAGACGTATATGAAAATAAAGGAAAACGTTCAGGTGCTTATTCATCAGGTGCGCATAAAACGAATCCGTTTATTTTATTGAACTGGTCTGATACTGTTTCTGATTTATATACGTTAGTCCATGAGTTTGGTCATTCAGCGCATAGTTATTTTAGCCGTCAAAATCAACCATCTAACATGAGTGATTATTCTATTTTCGTAGCTGAAGTGGCTTCAACATGTAACGAAGCATTAATGAGCCATTACATGGATAAACACCTTGATGATAAACGCCGTCTATTATTATTAAACCAAGAATTAGAGCGCTTTAGAGCCACGCTTTTCCGTCAAACGATGTTTGCAGAGTTTGAGCATAAAATTCATCAAATTGAGGAAGCAGGGGAGCCATTAACAGCTAATCGTATGAATGAAGAATACGCTACATTGAATCGTCAATACTTTGGTGACACAGTAGAAACAGATGAAAACATTAGTAAAGAGTGGTCTAGAATTCCTCATTTCTATATGAACTATTATGTCTATCAGTACGCAACAGGTTATAGCGCTGCACAAAGTTTAAGTCACCAAATTTTAACTGAAGGTCAACCAGCCGTTGAACGTTACATCAATGAATTTTTGAAAAAAGGAAGTTCAAATTATCCAATTGAAATCTTAAAAAATGCTGGTGTAGATATGACAACACCACAACCGATTGAGGATGCATGTAAAGTCTTTGAACAAAAATTGGATGCCTTTGAAAAATTAATGAAAGCTTGATAGATATGAATTCGTTTACAATATGACGGTTTTGTGAAATTTTTAATTTTTAGTCCTTAAATGGTTGAAACCATAAAACACTCGTGTTATATTATGAGCATGAAATTAATCACATAACAAACATACCCCTTTGTTTGAAGTGAAAAATTTCTCCCATCCCCTTTGTTTAGCGCCGTGTCGAAACACGGCGTTTTTTATTTGTCCTTTTTTAGCTATGTTCTTATTCTAAATTCTGTACTATGCCTTTATTACATATTCATTAACTAAGAGCGTGTCATGTTAACGTTATTCAGGAGTTCGTCACCGATAGGGTTAAAGTCTGTCTTGCGATAGCAATCGACAAAATGAAGCGTCATCAACACTGATAGCGTGAAGCAAAAACAAACACTAGACAAGTGTTGTCGCCTACTAGCTCCTAGCTATAAACGTTAAATTTGTCTAGTGTCATTTCGTTTATTAATAATAGTCATATTTACATCTTTGATTTCCAAAAGACGCCCTCAGGATAAGTCATTTTCGTAATCTTCTGCTGCAACATTAATTTTTTTAATTCTTTTTTTAAAGTTTTCTCTGGCCATTCATAAATTGTCAATAACTCTTCTTCTGTCACCAACTGTTTTTGTTGAATATAATCAGCTAAATTCGGCGGTAAAGATTTTTCGATAGGGCTTCCCATCATTTCATTAATAATATACGTATAGATATGATATGGGTACAGGCCTTCTACTTTTAAACCTTCTTCTTGAATATCTTCATTAAAAAAGACAAGAGAAGGGGCTTGTTCAACTTCCATTTCTCGAGCGATATGGAGATCCACTTTTAAACTTTCACGCAACTGCCCGTTCTTTAAATCATCTTTGTAAACGTCTAAATCTAAACCTGCATTAATTATACATTTACGTATCATTTCTTCTGTAACAATGTCGGGCTTGGGGATAATCTCATTTTGAATTAAATGCATAAAACGATGTGCACGTGCACGTCCTTGTAATTCGGCAGCTTTAAATGCAAGTGCAATGTTATCCCGATCTGAAGTGCTTTGTGCTTGACATTTTGTTAAAACACGCAAAGAAGGGTTTAATATATGACGAATACGAATATATTGATGGTATTCAATGCGTAACTTTGACAAAATCGCAGAAAGTTTAAAGCTGTCCATACTAAATGGATCAAAAAAAGAGTAAATTTCAATCTTACTTACAGGTGAAAGATTTGAATCTTCACGACAAGTATTCACGATAGCTCTCAATTCTTTCGTCATGTTATTTCACCTACAATTAATTTTCTATATTGACCATATGATTTGCGGTTAAACTTAGTCTTTCATACAAGTAATCGCCCACGCCATACGGAAGTTGTGCTTCTGTAATAGCAATGTGCATGTTTTCCAACCATGCGGCTTTTGCTTGATGGTCTATCGGAAAAGACATGTGACGCATTCTTAACATCGGATGCCCATGTTCTTGCGTATATAAGTCCGGTCCACCTAGAAATTGCGTTAGAAACTGTTTTTGTTTGCGTGCCGTTTCTGCAAAATCGCCAGGAAACAAATGATTAATTCTATTATCTTGTTCTACTAGTCTATAGAAATGATCAATTAAGGCGTATAACTTTTCTTGCCCAATCACTTCATAAGGTGTCTGTGCCATCTTCATCACCGCTCAAGTTTCGTATTATATATAAATGATAACATGAATTTTTACATTTCAAAGCAAAAACACTTGTACATAAACTGTTTACATGTCATACTATTGAATTTTGTGAATGGATTCTTCATCAATTGAATGAAACAACGCTTGTATAGTTTACAATCATCTTTTCTTCTTATTTATGTTTTGATTATGTTTTTTGTATTCAAAAAAGCGTTGTACTTTATTTTTTGGCGTATCCGGTTCTAATTGTAGTTGGTCTAATAGTTGATGAAATGCATGTTTTCCTGTTTCAAAATCTGATACTTCAAACTCTAGTTCGTAATCTTCAGTATCTAAATACGTACTATGGTCTAAGACAAGTAAACCGTGTGCTGTTTCAGTTTCAAGACGATAGGTTGTTAATGCGCCTAGAACTAGTAGATCTTGCACAGCTACGTGACGTAGTTCGAGAACTTCTTGTATGGATGAGTCAATGATATCAACAGGGACACGTTTATCTTGTTTAGGTGACCAAGTCACTTGTGCATTGTGTTCTAATAAACCAACTTGATCGGGCACTTTCAACGTCATCTCATTAGAAGCGTTTTGCTTTTCTCGTATTCTTAAAGCCATTTTCTGTGATTGAATTTGAAAGTCTGGTGTATCAATGTAATAATTAACTTGCTTAAAAGG
The DNA here is from genome assembly GCF_011174885.1 of Staphylococcus sp. 191. NCBI lineage: Bacteria > Bacillati > Bacillota > Bacilli > Caryophanales > Staphylococcaceae > Staphylococcus > Staphylococcus sp. 191. The sequence continues at coordinate 29,720 of NZ_PNRJ01000010.1, forward strand.
GGATTGCTTTGAAAAATAATGCGCCTTAATCTTCTCGTAATGCGCTTTATTGAGTCGTTGTTTAAATTCAATTTCTCGTTCAATTGACATTGATGATCACTCCTTATTGACTTATTATGCCGAAGTATGTGATGTTTTGAAAGTAATTCACATGAGTTTGTTTTGAACGATGAGTGTCACGTTAAATTATGTTAAAATGTTACGTGATGAGGAGGAAAAGATATGCGCATTTATGTCAACGAAGTTAAAATTCAAGATAATCGTATCTTATGTTATACGGATGAACCTACGAAAGGTTTTACTGAAGCGGGACAAATGCTTGCTGATAGTGATCGTCACGCCTTTGTTTATTTATTAGATGATGGATCTTCGTTCTCGTACTTATTGTTTGTACAAGAAACTTGGCCAATGCTTCATGAACATCGGGGCAAAGAAGTTGTGATTAACGATGAATTAACGTTAACGCAATTTTCTCCTGAGTTGGACTACTTATTAGAAAACATAGAAGGTAATTCCAATTATGGAAAAGAATTTGTGACTGCCGTAGAAGAAACATTTGAACTCGTATGAAGCGGAGTGAAGTGAGATGAACCAATGGGAAATTTTTCTAGCACCATATCAACAAGCGATTGACGAATTAAAAGTAAAGCTGAAAGGCTTAAGAAAGCAATATGAAGTTGCAGAATATAATTCACCAATCGAATTCGTGACAGGGCGTGTTAAACCCATTACGAGCATTATTGATAAAGCGAATAAAAGGGGTATTCCATTCGATCGTTTACGTGAAGAAATGTATGATATTGCCGGTTTACGAATGATGTGTCAATTTGTAGATGATATTGACATTGTGGTTGATTTACTACGTCAACGTCAAGACTTTAAGGTCATCGAAGAGCGTGATTATATTAGTAATACTAAGCAAAGTGGATACCGTTCATATCATGTGATTATTGAGTACCCAATTGAAACATTGGATGGTTCAAAGTCAATTTTAGCTGAGATTCAAATTCGTACTTTAGCCATGAATTTTTGGGCAACGATTGAGCATACGCTACGTTATAAATATGATGGGGATTACCCACCCGAAATTCAAACGAGATTAGAACGTGCAGCTGAAGCCGCTTTCTTATTAGATGAAGAAATGTCAGAAATTAAAGAAGAGATTCAAGAAGCTCAAAAATATTATTCGAAAAAACGTGCAAACAAGCATGAGGATCGCGGGGTGGATTGATGCGCTACGTTATATTATCTAAAGGAGATTCAAAATCTGAAGCACTGAAACATAAAATGATGTGCCATATGGAAGATTTTAAAATGATCGAGGATCCAGAAAATCCTGAAATCGTTATTTCAGTAGGCGGTGATGGAACTTTATTACAAGCTTTTCATCATTATAGTCATATGTTGTCTCGATGTGCGTTTGTCGGGATACATACAGGTCATCTCGGATTTTATGCGGATTGGTTACCACATGAGGTAGAAAAATTAATTATAGAGATTAATAACTCTGAATTCCAAGTCATTGAATATCCATTGCTAGAGATTGTTATTCGCTACAATGATAAAGGTTATGAAACACGCTACCTCGCGCTTAATGAAGCCACTATGAAAACGGAAAATGGAACAACGCTTGTTGTAGATTTAGACATTCGTGGTCAACACTTTGAACGATTTAGAGGGGACGGGTTATGTATCTCTACGCCTTCTGGTTCGACCGCTTACAATAAAGCATTAGGCGGTGCATTGATTCATCCTTCATTAGAAGCAATTCAAATTGCTGAAATTGCATCAATCAATAACCGAGTTTTCCGTACGGTTGGCTCTCCCTTAGTGTTACCTAAACATCATACATGTCATGTGAAACCGGTCAATCACGATAGCATTTTAACGACCATTGATCATGTGAGTGTTAAACATAAAAATGTTAATGCGATTCAATACCGTGTTGCTAACGAAAAGATTCGTTTTGCACGCTTTAGACCTTTCCCATTCTGGAAACGTGTCCACGATTCATTTATTTCTAGTGGTGATGAATCGTGATATTTAAATATCATATCCAAACGTCTATGACACTAAAGTCATTCTTATATGCACAACAATTTTCTAAAAAGACGATTAGCGCCATTAAACAAAATGGCGCTTTACTTGTTAATGGTGATCCGAAGACTGTACGTTATACGTTACAAAGTGATGATACTTTAGAAGTACATCTTCCTAAAGAGCTTCCGAGTCCGTATCTTCAGCCTTTTCTAGCACCGCTGGATATTTTGTATGAGGATGAATGGCTACTTGTTGTCGTGAAGCCACAACAACAAAATACGGCACCTTCACGAGAACATCCTCATGAAAGTTTAGTTGAACAGGTTTTAGCGTATATGCAGCTACACAATGAACGGGGCATCCCTCATGTTGTTACACGGTTGGATCGTAATACAACAGGAATTGTTATTATTGCGAAATCACGTCATGTGCATCATTTAATGAGTCATATTGAGATTGAAAAATACTATGAGTGTATTTGTCATGGGGTGCTAGAACAAAATGGTTTCATTGATGCACCCATCGCTCGGGATACAGAAAGCATTATTAAACGTATGGTTTCTGAAGACGGTAAGTCCGCACTGACATATTATGCACCTATTAAAAATTTCAAGACTTATACATGGTGCCGTGTTAAACTTGAAACGGGTAGAACGCATCAGATTCGTGTTCATTTCGAATACATCAATGCACCATTAGTAGGGGATACATTATATGGAGGAGCACACCCTACTTATCAAACACAATTATTGAAATGCGCAGAAGTCAGGTTTGTACATCCATTGACAAATAAAGAAATAAACATCAGGAATCAACATCCAAACTTCGAGCAAGTTTTAACCACTTTGTAGATATACGGATTGATGGAGGTGGCAAATGTGGCTAATGAAAATGAACAAATCATTTTAGATGACGAAGAAATATTCGACAAAGACTTGTTGGATGACTTAATAGCTAATGAGGATATTGATGGTTTTAGAGAAGAATTTTTAGCACTGCACTCATATGAACAAAGTGAATACTTTGAAGTGAGTGATGACGATATACGTCAAAAAATGTATCGATATTTATCTCCCGAAGAAGTGGCTGAGTTTTTCGAGAGTTTAGAAATTGATGAAGAAGAATATGAAGATTTATTTGAAGAAATGAACGCGGCCTATGCGAGTAAAGTACTTGAACATATGTCGTACGATAATGCGGTAGATATTTTAAATCAGCTATCGAAAAAGAAAATTGCAAGCTTATTAATGTTGATGAATCGTGAGGACGCTAAAGAAATTAAAGCGTTACTTCATTATGATGAAGATACTGCCGGCGGTATCATGACAACGGAATTTATTTCTTTGACAATCAATACCCCGGTGCACGAAGCGTTAATGAGGGTAAAAGAACAAGCGCCAGATGCGGAAACCATTTACGTGATATTTGTTGTAGACGAAGAGAAAAAACTTGTCGGTGTCTTATCATTAAGGGATTTAATTATAGCTGAAAATGATACTTATATTGAAGATATTATGAATGAGCGTGTCATCAGTGCTAATGTTGCTGATGACCAAGAAGACGTCGCACAGACAATGAGAGACTATGACTTTATTGCTATGCCCGTACTCGACTATCAAAATCATTTACTAGGGATTATTACTATCGATGATATCGTGGACGTTATGGATGAAGAGGCAAGTGAAGACTACTCTCGTTTAGCCGGTGTATCGGACATTGACTCTACAGATGATTCGATTTTTCAAACCGCATTTAAACGGTTGCCTTGGTTGCTGATTTTAACAGTTTTAGGGATGATTACAGCATCTATTTTAGGTTCTTTTGAAGAAACGCTTGAAAAAGTGGCTTTACTTGCTGCTTTTATACCAATTATTAGTGGGATGTCTGGGAATTCTGGAACGCAGTCTTTAGCCGTAGCTGTACGTAATATCTCCACGGGTGATATTAAAGAAAAAAGTAAAATCAAACTCGCCTTGCGTGAATCCGGGAGTGGTTTCTTAACCGGTATTACTTGCGCAACGAGTTTATGCTTTATTATTATCATTTTATACGGACAACCTTATCTTGCCCTCATTGTTGGAACGAGTTTAACGATTGCGATGACAGTAGGAACAACGATTGGGTCTGTCATTCCACTTGTAATGAATCGTATAGGCATTGACCCTGCAGTTGCAAGCGGACCTTTTATTACTACAATTAATGATATAGTAAGTATGTTAATCTATTTCGGATTAGCAACGTCATTTTTAACCTAAGGGGGTACTCATGGAATTTGTATCACTAGTCATTGTCATAGTTGCGGCTATGATTACACCAATATTGATTAACAGATTGAAAATTTCATTTTTACCTGTCGTCGTAGCTGAAATTTTAATGGGTATCGTGATAGGTAATTCATTTCTAAATCTTGTTCATCGTGACGAAGTACTGAACATTCTATCCACATTAGGTTTTATTTTTCTTATGTTTTTAAGTGGTTTAGAAATTGATTTCAATGCATTTAAAAAAGATAAATCGAATAAAAAGAAAGAAGATGCAAAGGTTCCGAACCATTTACGCATCGCTTTGTCTGTGTTTTTGCTTATCATGATTATCTCCATAGCTCTTGCATTCGCATTCAAATGGATGGGGCTTATTGATGATGTGCTATTAATGGTGATTATTATATCAACCATTTCACTTGGTGTTGTCGTTCCTACTTTAAAAGAAATGAACTTGATGAGTACGACTATTGGACAATTGATATTGTTAGTCGCTGTGCTTGCAGATTTAGCGACGATGTTATTACTTACAGTTTATGGGGCCGTACATGCATCAGGTGCTGAAACGCTTTGGCTTATAGGAATATTAGTCGTCTTTACAGTTGTATTTTACTTCTTAGGCGGATTGTTCAAAAAAGCACCATTTTTACAAAAACTGATGGATGGAACGACGCAAATTGGTATTCGTGCCGTGTTTGCGCTTATTATTTTACTCGTGGCACTTGCTGAAGGTGTCGGCGCAGAAAATATTTTAGGGGCTTTCTTAGCGGGTGTTGTCGTTTCTTTATTAGGACCGACACAAGATCTTGTTGAGAAGTTAGATTCATTTGGTTACGGATTCTTTATTCCAATATTTTTTATCATGGTCGGTGTCGATTTAAATATTCCATCTTTGATTAAGGATCCTATGATTTTATTAATTATTCCTGTGTTAATAGGGGCCTTTATTATTTCAAAACTGATTCCTGTATTATTACTTAAAAAATGGTTTGATATGAAAACAACCATTGCATCTGCCTTTTTACTGACTTCAACATTATCACTCGTCATTGCAGCAGCTAAAATCGCAGAAAAGCTGGGCACGATTAGTAAAGAAACTTCGGGTGTCCTTGTTTTAAGTGCGGTTATCACATGTGTTTTTGTACCTATAGTGTTTAAAAAACTTATACCTATTCCAGATGAGATGCAACGTTCTATTAAAGTCGCAATGATAGGTAAAAACCAACTTTCTATTCCAATTGCACAAGGTTTAAGATCTCAGTTATATCAGATTTCACTTTATTACCGAAAAGATTTAACAGATCATCGCACATTATCAGATGATATCACGATGATTGAGATGGCAGATTATCACCCTGCAATATTAGAACGTTTAGGTCTTTTTGATAGTGATATCGTTGTATGTTCGACTAATGATGATGAAATCAACCGACGCGTCGCATTAATGGCAAAAGATCATGGCGTAGAGCGCGTGATATGTCGCCTTGAAGCGAGTGATGAAGCACAAACATTAAGTAGTAAAGGTATTGAGTTGTTCAGTAATTTCCAAAGTAATCAGATTTTATTAAAAGGTATGATTGAAACACCAAACATGCTGAACTTATTAAGCAATGTGGAAACATCGCTTTATGAAATTGGAATGTACAATTATGCATTTGATCAAATGCAATTGCGTAACTTTCCATTTGGTGGCGATATTATCTTTGTACGAATTATCCGCAATAATGAATCTATCGTACCGCACGGGGATACTCAACTTCAATATGGCGATCGTCTTATTGTTACAGGTACGAAAGAGTACGTTGATCAACTTAAAATTGAATTGGAGATGTTTTAAATTACGAAGATATACACGACTCAGTTCTCACAGTCTCATTTTCATTGAGGCCGTGATCAATTCCAAAATAAATAGCGCTAGATGATTGATTATAAGCATCGTCTTAGCGCTTCTTTTTTATGATAAAACTTCGTATTGAATAATTCTACTTTCCGAGGAGACAGCCTCAGCCTGTAGTCTTCGGCTCGTTCTGTTCCATGGGAGTATCTGTTTTGGAGTGATATGACAAAAATTTTGCATTTTAAATGGTACATAGTAGAACAGAAATATATATGAGTAAGAAATTTTAGAAGAGATAAAAGCAAAAAACAACATAGGCTGGGCCGAATTATATAAACATTTAGATATAAAATACAAATCCCTTTAATTAGCAAACAAGGGATTTTGTATATAGAGTATAAGTATTTTGATTATTTGTATATTCATTGATTTATATTAATAAAATAGAATACCTAAGATTATACCTATCAAAACAATAGACCAAGAAGGCAATTTAAAATACATTAATAATATGAATAATGAGCTGACTAAAGCAAAATCTAATTCGGATTTAATCGTTGATGTCCAAATCGGGTTATAAAAAGTAGCAATAAGTATACCAACTACACCTGCACTTATCCCTTTCAAAAATCCTTCAGCATAAATATTAGATTTAATATTATCCCAGAATGGCAAAATTCCAAATAACAAAAGAAATGCTGGTAGAAAAATGGCAATAGTAGCCAATATTGCTCTTCCAACACCTTCTATAGACATCCCAATATATGAAGCAAATGTAAATAACGGTCCGGGTACAGCTTGAGCAGCAACATAACCTGTTATGAAGTTATCGGGCGATATTAATCCTGATGGTACAAACTCATTTTTCAATAAAGGTAAGATAACATGACCTCCCCCCAAAAACTAAAGACCCTGATCTATAAAACTATCAAACATTTTTAACCATAGATTATTTGTCATAGAACTGGCTAAAGGTAATAAGGTTAATAGTAAAAAGAATAATGATAATGAAAAAACACTTAACTTTTTAGATAGTTTGAATGAATTGTTTTTTATTTTAGTTCTATTTGTTGAACTTTGCTTTAGAAAGATGAGACCATATACACAGGTTATTGATAGAGCAATAACCTGTACATAAAGATTATTACTAATGATAACATAAGAACAAACAATGCTAATACAATAGTGGTTTTGGTATTGGTTAATTTTTTACCCATTCCTATAATAGCTTGAGCTACAACAGCAACAGCTACGAGTTTTAAACCTTGTATCCAAGTAAAACTTGTATCACTACTCGTAAATAGCGATGAAAAAAGCATTAGTATAATTACAGAAGGAGCGTAAATCCGATAAATGAGATAAATGAGATAATACCTCCACCGACGCCACCTCTTATAGTTCCTATACCAATACCTACTTGGCTACTTGCAGGACCGGGTAAAAACTGGCAAAGTGCTACCAAATCAGAATCCTCTTTTTCATCAAGCCATTTTCTTTTTTTACATATTCATCATAAAAATAGCCTAAATGGGCAGTAGGTCCGCCGAATGATAATAAACCAAGTTTTAATGCAACAAAAAATATATTTATATATTTATACATAAAACCCTCCTTGTATTTGGCAGATTCATCCTTTACTTAACTATTGAATTCTTTAATTTTTTTGCCAATTTCATCTCTAATACGCTGGAATTCTGACCACTCTTTACCTGCTGGATCATCAAATCCCCAGTGCTCTTTTTTTACGTTTGGTGGTAGTGTAGGACAATTATTGTCTGCATCGCTACATAAGGTCACGACTAGATCCGATTGTTTTAAGATATCATCATCAATCAAGTCGGATGTATGATTTGAGATATCAATATTTACTTCTTTCATAGCTTCTATTGCTTTAGGATTAACACCATGTTTCTCAATACCAGCAGAATACACATTCCAATTTTCACCTAATATTTTCTTTCCCCAACCCTCAGCCATTTGACTACGACATGAGTTTCCAGTACATATAAAATAAATTGTTTTCTTTTCCATAATTCATTCCCCATTTCTTAAAATATGATTAGTGTAAGGTATAAACCCAAGAGTGTTACAAATAATACTGGGATAGTAATAACGATTCCAGTTTTAAAGTATGTTCCCCAAGAAATCTTTACACCTTTTTGAGTTAAAACATGTAGCCACAATAATGTTGCTAAAGAACCAATGGGTGTAATCTTAGGCCCTAAATCAGAACCGATGACATTCGCATAAACCATACCTTCTTTTAATATTCCTGTAGCACTGGATTGACCAATCGCTATCGCATCTATTAAAACAGTTGGCATATTGTTCATAATTGAAGATAAGAAAGCAGCTATAAAGCCCATGCCTATGATACTGCTGAATAATCCATGATTTGAAATGTTTGATAGTACATTAGCCAAAGTTGTTGTGATTCCTACGTTTTTTAAACCAAATACAACTAAGTACATACCGATAGAAAATAGAACAATATTCCAAGGAGCACCTTTAATTACTTTTTTAGTATGAACTGCTTTAGATTTACGGGCTAACAATACAAAGATGAAAGCAATGATGCCAGCAATAATTGATACAGGGATCTGTATAAACTCACTAATAAGATAGCCTAAGACCAGTATTGCTAATACAACCCACGAAAACTTAAATAATTTAGGATCTTTAATTGCATTTTTAGGCTCTGTAAGATCTTGTGTATCGAACGTTTTAGGTATAGATTTTCTGAAATATAACCATAAAACGAGAATACTAGCAATGAGAGAGAATAGATTAGGAATAAGCATTCGGCTAAAATATTCAATAAATCCAATATCAAAGTAATCTGCAGAAACGATATTAACTAAGTTACTTACAATTAAAGGTAATGATGTAGTATCCGCTATAAAACCGCTAGCAATAATAAAAGGGAAAACCATTTTTTCATTAAATCCTAGATTTCTTACCATTGCTAATACAATAGGCGTTAAAATTAAAGCTGCACCATCATTTGCGAAAAACGCAGCTACTATCGCTCCTAATAGCATGATTAAAACAAACATTTTTAAACCGTTACCGTTTGAAGTCTTAACCATATGTATCGCAGCCCATTCAAAAAAGCCAATCTCATCTAATATTAGTGAAATGAGAATAACAGCTACAAAAGTTAAGGTAGCATTCCAAACAATACCTGTTACTTCTAATATATCGGAAAAACTTACAACCCCTGTAATGATAGCAACGATAGCTCCAATTAAAGCTGTAATACCAATATCTAATCCTCTAGGTTGCCATATTACAAAGATTAAAGTTAAAAGAAAAATCACAATTGCTAAAATGGTCATCAACACTCACCTGATTTCACATTTTTGCATACACAACGTTGATTAGATGTATTAATGGTGTTTAAGTTTTGAATAATATCATCTAAAATAACATGATTAAGTTGATACATGTGTTTGTTACCTTTTTTTCGTGAGGTAACTAACTCACTTTCTACTAAGAATTTCATATGATAACTTAATGTAGGTTGCGAAAATTGAAAATGCTCCAGCAAGTCACAAGCGCATAATTCGCCACAAGATAGTAAGTCTAGTATTTCTAACCGACTTGGATCTGATAAAACTTTTAATAGTGCTGATAGTTCTTTATAAGACATTAATCTACCTCCTTGATAATAAATAGATTAACATCTATATAGATTACTGTCTATGTTCTATTCTATATATCGTCTGACGAGTCATAACAACTTCTTTTGCTATAGCGCTAATAGACTTGCTCAGTTTAAGTAATGCAACAGCACGATAATAAACTAAACGTTTGTATGGATCTTTAGCACGAGGAGAATAAAGTACAGGACGCCCCTTATAAATACCTTTTTCTTTTAAGTAGTTAACGGTTTGAATAATCTCATCATAATTTCGTCCTAATCTAACAATTGATTCCACCACTAAACGGTCTCCCATTCTCACGAAATTCAACTTTTCTAGTATTTTCTGAAATGAATTTTGTTGACAGTTATAAAGGCGTTAATGTTAAAGGGGATGACTTTTTGCTAATAAAACAGGATTGCGTTTAAAACAAGTATTAAATGATGGATGGGCGTTTTCATACCCAATGTTTCCTTTTTTATGGAGGTACTTAAATGGTTGGAAATGTAGCTGACTTTCCCTGAAGCAGAATGTCAAAAAACTATGGGAAGGTATCATATACTTGAATGTTATTTAAAGAATTTAAAATTAGTAAGAGCAGTTAGTAATTTAGCAAAAGTGCCAAATCGTCCACTTGATAATTGACAACAAAGTAGGGCAGAATATGTGATATAGTTTTAAAATTTAAGACCAGATGGTAAAATTAAAAGTATCATGTTATTAAAAGATAAAGGAGTAATCACATTGATGAATCTTGAAGGTAAAACTTTTGTAGTGATGGGTATTGCGAACAAACGAAGCATCGGTTTCGGTGTTGCAAAAGTATTGGATCAACTAGGGGCGAAGTTAGTATTTACATACAGAAAAGAAAGAAGCTTTAAAGAGCTAGATAAATTAATTGATCAGTTAAATCAATCTGAAAAACACGTTTATCAAATCGACGTTCAAAGCGATGAAGATGTTGTGAATGGCTTTGAACAAATCGGTCAAGATGTGGGGAAAATTGATGGCGTTTTCCATTCCATCGCTTTTGCACGTGTAGAAGAGTTAAGAGGTCGTTTTTCAGATACATCTCGTGATGGTTTCTTACTTGCACAAGATATTAGTGCATACTCACTCACGATTGTTGCGCGTGAAGCAAGAAAAATTATGAATGAAGCGGGTAGTATCGTGACTTCAACCTATATTGGCGGTGAGTTTGCTGTACCAAACTACAATGTGATGGGTATCGCTAAAGCTAGCCTCGAAGCGTCAGTGAAATATTTAGCAGCAGATTTAGGTCAGGATAATATTCGTGTCAACGCGATATCTGCTGGTCCTATTCGTACGTTGAGTGCGAGAGGTGTCGGTAGCTTCACTACAATTTTAAAAGAGATTGAAGAACGTGCACCATTGAAACGTAACGTTGATCAAGAAGAAGTAGGTAAAACTGCAGCTTATTTATTAAGTGACTTTTCATCAGGCGTTACTGGAGAAAACATTCACGTGGACGCTGGTTTCCACGCGATTCGCTAAGTCATTGATAGGATGAAGAAAAGCGATTAAACAGGTTTCTCCTACGTAATTGAGTTGACAGTTTAGCGCGCTAATCTAATAAGTGATAAAAAAGCAATTTCGCTCATCGAGAGGGAAATTGCTTTTTTCGTTGAATCTCAAAACTGAAATTCGAGGCGTTTTTAATCGTTCTTTATAAAGCCATATGACATTTATATCTTTTAAAAAGACTTAGAGAATACTGTTATCATCTACATTACTTTGTGCTTTGTGTAAAATTTGATGACGATATTTGTAAACATTTCGTGCAATTGTCTTAAGGACAGCATATAACGGAACAGCTACCAAGATAAGCATGAAACCGCCTAAACTACCAGAAGCTAAAATAACAATAATAATTGTTAATGGGTGGATGTTTAAAGATTTACCCATTACGTTAGGCGTGATAACATTACCTTCTAATTGTTGCGCTATTAAAGTGACAACACAGACCCATATAAAGGTTGAAGGACTTTGAATCAATCCTAAGATACCTGCTGGTAAAAATGCCATCCATGGTCCTAGAAATGGAATCATATTTGCTACGATGGCGAACATGACGAGTAATAATGTATATTCTAGACCAATGATACTATAGCCGATGTACAAAATTGTTCCGAGGATTAAACTCACTGTAACTTGACCTTGAATATAAGATTTTAATGTTTGGTTCAAATCTTTTAAAAGTGTAACGACAAATATTTTACGCTCACCATTAAAAAAACGTGCAACTGCTGGAATAAAACGTTCGTGATCTTTCAACATATAGATTAAGAAAAACGGAACTAAAATTAACAAGAAAAGTGTGGACACAATACTTGTTACAATATTGAGTGAGTTAGATAAAATATTTGATGCCATTTCACTAATGTAAGAAACGATATCATTAATTTTGTCAGTGACTTGTGATGGAAGTCGATCACGTTGGTCTAATGCAAAATTAATAAGACGTTCAGCTTCACGTTGTATAAACGGGATTTGGTGAATCAGATTCTCAATTTGTGTTGCAATGACAGGTCCAATAACACCAATGACAGCACCAATAAGGGCTGTAAGACCAAGTAAAATAATTGTAATACTTGCCCAACGTGGAATATGCCGTTTTTCTAACATCTTTTGAAAAGGCAAACAAATATAGAATAAAAAGCCACTTAATAGTAAGGGCAATAGGATAGATTGAATAATGATAACGATCGGCATAAAGATATGATTGACATCTATGAATAATTTAATGAGTAAAAATAAAAGCAACAGTGCGATGCCTGAACGAAACCACACTTTATTCGTCATAAATTGTTCCTCCTTTTGTAAACACTTATATTTTAGTATAGCCCAACTGAATACGTGTTAAAAGAAAAAAATGAAATCTCGACAATAAATCTTTTCAATTTTTATTTAGTATGTGAATTTTAATAATAAGTTGCACGGAATTTATTAAATGTGTATACTGATAGCAGATTTATCAGAAAATTTAAAAATTTAACGGGATGATAGGGGGCATGTGTATGTTAGAAGTGATTGTGGGATGGCTAAATGAAGTGGTGTGGAGTAAACCGCTCGTTTATGGTTTGTTACTTACAGGTATCGCTTTTAGTTTAATGACACGTTTTTTACAGGTTAGACATTTTAAAGAAATGATTCGATTAATGTTTCAAGGTGAAAAGTCACCGACAGGGATTTCAAGCTTTCAAGCGATTGCCTTGTCTTTAGCGGGTCGTGTCGGTACAGGGAATATCGTGGGTGTTTCTACTGCAATTTTTATTGGAGGCCCCGGAGCCGTTTTTTGGATGTGGATTACAGCATTTTTAGGGGCAGGCACAGCTTTTGTTGAATCAGCATTAGGCCAAATTTATAAAAAAGAAGAAGATGGAGAGTATCGAGGAGGTCCAGCTTACTATATCGAACGTGGCATCAAAGGAAAATTCGGCAAAATTTATGGGTTGATATTCGCAATTGTCACGATTATTTCTGTTGGTTTATTATTGCCAGGTGTTCAATCCAATGCAATTGCAAGTTCCATGCATAATGCATTTGGAATACCGTCATGGATTATCGCCGTAGTACTAGCGGTCATTTTAGCATTAATTATTTTTGGTGGTGTCAAATGGATTGCCAATGTAGCAACAGCTGTTGTCCCTTTTATGGCAATTATTTATATTTTAATGGCTGTTGTTATTATTGTGTTAAATATCCAAGAAGTTCCTGCATTATTCGCACTGATTTTTAAATCGGCTTTTGGTATGGAAGCTGCATTTGGAGGCATTATCGGTGCAATGATTGAAATTGGTGTGAAACGAGGGCTTTATTCGAACGAAGCGGGCCAGGGGACAGGCCCCCATGCAGCTGCTGCGGCAGAAGTTTCTCACCCAGCGAAACAAGGTTTGGTTCAAGCGTTCTCTGTTTATGTTGATACGTTATTCGTTTGTACAGCAACAGCATTAATCATTCTTATTTCTGGCACATATAATACTACGGATGGGTCAATGGCTAAAAATGGGATGCCGAATTTAATTAAAGATGGTGGTATTTTCGTACAAAGTCCCGATGGCAGTAAAGATTACTCTGGAACTGCGATGTATGCACAAGCAGGGATTGATAAGGCGATTCAAGGATCAAGTTATCATTTTGACCCAAGTTTTTCAGGATTCGGCTCATACTTTATAGCGATTGCACTGTTCTTTTTCGCATTCACAACGATTCTCGCTTATTATTATATTGCCGAGACGAATGTAAGTTTCTTAACGAATCGAATTGCTAAAAATCAGAATAAGTTTTGGCAAAATGTCACACGTCTTGTACTCATTGCTGCGACAGCTTATGGTGCAGTTAAAACTGCTGATACTGCTTGGGCAATGGGGGATTTAGGTGTCGGTATGATGGCTTGGTTAAATATTATTGCCATTTGGATTCTGCATAAACCTGCAATGCATGCATTAAAAGACTTTGAAAGACAGAAAAAAGAAAAAGGAACGGGCAAAACAGCAACCTATCAACCCGATCCGAAAGAGATTCCAACAGCTACATTTTGGTTAGAAGACTATCCTAAGCGATTGAAAGAGAATCAACTTGAGTAAATAATATAATATTTTATATAGTCTTTCGTTTAATAACATACCAAATAAGTCGCACATCATTTGATAGATAAATTCAAATTATATAATAAAATTAAGTTTTTTAGATTAACACATGAGACGTCTCCTGATACAATGAGATTAATTCGTATGAGGAGGTGTCTTTTTATGACATCATTTACGCCAGGACAAATAACAGAAACACAATTTAAAAGTGATTATTTAGAAAGAGAAATCACATTATCCGTCTATTTACCGAAAGATTATTCGGATTTATATAAATCAAAAGTAATCATATGTTTTGATGGCCAAGACTTCTTTAGATATGGTCAACTTCATCGTGTATATGAAAAGCTGAGGAAAAAAGGTGAAGTTGAGCGTGCAATTATTATTGGTTTTCATTATGAATCAGTGAAAGATAGAAGTACTGAATTTCATCCACAAGGGGAAAAAGCAGCGAAGACGGTTCAAGCCGTAGTTAAAGAGTTACTTCCATGGATAGATCGTCAGTTTGCAACGTATAAGGTTGGCAATGCGCGCTTATTATTAGGAGATAGTTTAGCTGGTAGTATTGCACTTTTAACTGGCTTAAGTTATCCACGTGTGATGAGTCAAATTGGGATTTTGAGCCCTTATTATGACGACATTGTGAAACAGATTTTCGAAAGATGTCAGTTTAAATCACATTTAAATATTTGGCATGCGATCGGCAAAGAAGAATGTGATTTTAAATTACCGACTACAGGGAAACAAGCAGATTTCTTAACACCGAATCGTGCATTCAGAGATTTAGTAGAATGCGAGCAAGTGACTTATTATTACGAGGAATTGGATGGTGGACATAACTGGAAAACTTGGCAAAAAGAACTACCAAAAATACTCGCACACTTTTTAAGTAACTAATTATTAGAAAATTTGCTATAATAGAGGCAAGCGAAAACAAAGGAGGAATTGAAATGATTCTAGGGTTAGCGTTAATTCCATCAAAAGATTTCCAAAATGAGGTTAATGCATATCGTAAACGTTATGATAAACACTACACAAAGATTAAACCTCATATTACTATTAAAAGTCATTTTGAAATTGATGATCAAGAAATTGATAGTGTAAAAGCTGAAATTGAAAAACGTTTAGAAGGGGCTAAAGTTGTTGATATGCATGCAACAAAAGCTTCTAATTTTGCGCCAATCACGAATGTAATCTATTTCAAAGTTGAAAAAACAGAAGCGTTAGTGGATTTATTTAACCGCTTTGATGGAGACGATTTTTATGGGAAATCAGAGCATCCATTTGTTCCGCACTTTACAATTGCTCAAGGTTTAACGAGCCAAGAGTTCGAAGACATTTATGGTCAAGTTCGTTTAGCAGGTGTTGATCATAAAGAAACAATTGAGCAAATTTCATTGATGAAATATGATGACACAGAAGATGAATGGAAAGAAATTGAAACATATTCATTGGGGTAGAACGCGTTATGAGCGTTTTTGAAGATGGCCCTTCATCACGCATACTTAAATAATAAAAACCTTTTAAAGCAAACACTTTAAAAGGTTTTTTCGTACTGTCGATTTGCCTTGAATATGGCGATTGACAGTTTTTATTTGATTAGATCCAACCCTAGCATGTTGAATTATTTTAATATGTGTTTTTAAGTCAAAATTGGCCCTTGAAGTAAGTATGATTGTTTATGACTGATGACGTTTTACAAAATAGCTACCATAAAAAATAGCTAAGAAAAAGATAATCAGTGCTGCAAAATAAAAAGTATAAATAGGACTGCCAAAAAATTGTGATAGTGGTCCACCAAATAAAGGCCCTATCATAGCACCGAAGCCTTGTATACTATTAATCACGCCCCAAGTTTCTTCTTGTTCACTTGGATGGATAAAACTTGCCATGAAAGTGTTCCAAGCTGGCAACAGGATACCATAAAGCACACCAATGAAAAAGGCGATTATCCACACGACCACAATATGTGTTAAGAACGTTAAAATAAAAATAGAAGTACCGTAAATTACAAACCCTAAAAAGATAACGAAGTACATGAAACGTGTCGAATGGGCATCTATGATTTTTGATAAAAATAACATTGAAATGGTGCAACCTACGCCACCAATAACAATTGCAAGCGTGTATTCAAGCGTCGTCACACCGACTATATCCAAGGCATATTGCGGGAGCACAGGGACTAATGCACTGATTGCGAGCCCTTGCAATAAGATACCTGGAAATAAAATCAAATGACGTTTAGATACACTCACAATTTGACGTAATTGCTGCTTCACATTTTTCGTATTGTAATCGGTCAACTTAACTTTTACAAACCAATACAAGACGAACGCGATTGCGACACATAGCGACATTAAAAAATTGAAATGTGTTGGGTGAGATTTGAATATAAGGTTCATCGTAATCATACCGGCTAGCATCCCGGAGAGCCAAGAAAAATAGACATAGCCCATCTGTTTTCCTCGTGTTCGTTCATCGACACTTGCCAACATAATCACCCAAATTGGACACACAGCAATACCGAGCATAATAGAACTTAAAATGAGCACTACAGGTGAAGTAGGCATAAAGATAACTAAAAACAGGCTCACAAGGGCTAATATAAAACCTAAAGTGAGCACGATTGTTGGTCCAAGACGCTTTAAAACGAAGCCAACAAAAAAGTTACTAATAGAATCTGATATAAAATGTATGGAAATTGCAATTGAAGTGATACTGACTGCAATCGATGTTGCTGTTGGCAATAGGGGTAAATAACTCAGTACGTACATTCCTCGCGCAAATTCCATCAAAAATAAAATAACTAAGAGAATATAAAAATTTCTCATAGTCATTTTATTTGACGAGTAGTTTTGCATATAAAGGCACCTTTCCATAAACAGTTTCACATTGTGATGCGTTATAAAGTAGGTCGAGTAAATCCTGACATAAACGTTGTGTTGCATTAGGTTGACGTGCTTCTGCCATATTTTGAATCATCGCGTTGATTTCATTAGGATGACGTGTAAGATGTGTGACGATATCAATCGCTTCAGAAGGTGTATCTGCAATTTTTCCAAATGCTTTTTGTTCGAAGTATAAAGCATTTTCGAGTTCTTGACCTGGTGCAGGATTTAAGAAAATCATTGGCACTTTTCGAGTAAGTGCTTCTGAAATTGTAATACCACCAGGTTTCGTAATCATGAGGTGACTTGACGCCATCCACTCGTTCATATTGTTCGTATAACCTAAAATTAAAACATGGCGATTCCCTTTAAATGCTTTACTTAATTGACGTTTTAATTCTTTGTTTCGACCACAAATCATGACTACTTGGGCATTTGGACTTTCATCAATGATACGTTGAATCATTTGTTCAAACCCTTTAGATACACCAAAGGCGCCCGCAGACATTAAAATTGTTTGTGCTTTTGGATCTAAATGATGTTGAGTCAGCCATGCTTCTCGATCGATACGGTCTTCAAACCGTGCCGAAATAGGGATACCAGTGACTTTAAGAGTTTCTTTTGGAATGCCAACACTCGCAAACTCATCTTTTAAATCTTCTGTTGCTAAATAGTATCGTGCAGAATAAGGTGTAATCCAGTTTTTGTGCATGCGATAGTCTGTCATAACAGTGGCAATAGGGATGTTCATATTAAATTGTTCTGTTAAAACTGACATGACAGGTGTTGGGAACGTCAACAAAATTAAATCTGGTTTTTCTTTTAATAGTAAGTTTAATAATTTATTTAAACCGTAATATTTATAAAAACATTTATCTAACTGGTCTGGGCGGCTATAATAAAATGCTTTATACATACGACGAAAATATTTAAAACTATTGATATACCATTTCTTACAGATTGATGTCATAATAGGATGTGCTTCTAAAAATAAATCATGTTCTATTACTGTAAGATGTTCAAGATTCATATGACTAAGTTCTTCAATAATACTATTTGTCACTTGTATATGACCATTACCAAATGATCCCGTGATAATCAATATTTTTTTCTTTTGAGCTACCATGATAGCCACCCTCCGAGATATTCAGACTTATTATTTTTCTATGTAAGTGTATCGCAATTTGGGCTATTTGTGAAAAAATTAAAAGATTAATTACAAAAACCTTAAAATGTTAAAATAAACAGTATGTATGCCCATAAAATATTTAATGTTATTTTTTAATACATAGTATAATAGAAAGAAAAAACAAATAACACCTAAAATTGGCGACAATTTCATTATATTATCTTAATATACAACAAAACTCGGCACAATAGTAATTTAAAGATTTAGGGCTGCGGACGTATTAAAATCAATGACTAAAGTTAACTTTATTTACCCTTAAAATGTAGAAGGTAATCTTTTTTATCGCTTAAAATGTTTAACACGATGTGAACTAACTCACGCGCTGAAATCATAATGTACGCTGAGTATGGCCTCAAAACGGTTGAGCATGAAGTGATAACCTTGTATTGTCTAAGAAGAAATCTCAAATGAAATTAACTTTTCATTCTCATTCTCACGAGAGAAAAGTGTATAATATATGCGTATATCAAAAAAGGAGAGATGTCTGTGAACGCGCAACAATTGTTCGAAAATATATTAATAAAACAAGTCATAGGAAGTTTAGATAGAGACATAAATGATATTACGACTGATTCTCGGACAGCGAAAGCCGGAAGTATTTTTGTAGCATCTAAGGGCTATACTGTTGACAGCCATCGTTTTGCACAAAATGTTGTTGATCAAGGATGTCAAGTGGTCGTGGTGAATAGATTATTAGAGCTAGAAGGTGATGTCACACAAGTAATTGTACCGGATACGTTACGTGTTGCGAGTCATCTCGTACATCATATTTATGATTTTCCAAGTCAACATTTAACAACAATCGGTGTGACAGGGACAAATGGAAAGACTTCAATTGCGACAATGATTCATCACATCTATAGAAAGCTTGGAAAAGGAAGTGCCTATCTCGGTACGAACGGCTTTCAAATTAATGAAACATTAACAAAAGGTGAAAATACGACGCCAGAAACCGTTGTACTTACTAAGAAAATACACGAAGCTGTTGAAGCTGGCGCCGAAGCAATGACTTTAGAAGTATCCTCACATGGCTTAAGTTTAGGGCGTTTAAGTGGTGTGGAATTTGATGTTGCTATTTTTTCTAATTTAACGCAAGATCATTTAGATTTTCATGGCACGATGGAAGCATATGGACATGCTAAATCATTATTATTTAGTCAACTCGGTCAAGACCTTAGCCGTGATAAATATGCTGTTATCAATGCAGATGACGCTTTTTCAAACTATTTAAAATCGGTAACGCCATATGAAAGTATGACATATGGCATAGACAATGAGGCACAATTTATGGCAACAAATATTGTTGAAACGTTGCAAGGGGTGACGTTTGATTTTGTAACGCCTTTCGGTACATATCCTGTTAAATCACCTTATGTTGGACGCTTTAATATTTCAAATTTAATGGCAGCGATGATAGGCGTTTGGGTTAAAGGCACAGACCTCGACACGATTTCTAAAATCGTTGCTGACCTTGAACCTGTAGAAGGCAGATTAGAAGTATTAGATCCTTCATTACCTATCGATTTAATTATTGATTACGCGCATACGGCTGACGGCATGTCTAAACTTATCGATGCCGTGCAACCTTTTGTAAAACAAAAATTAATATTTCTAGTAGGTATGGCAGGAGAACGTGATTTGACGAAGACTCCTGAAATGGGACGTGTCGCATCTCGAGCGGATTATGTCATTTTTACACCTGACAATCCAGCAAATGATGACCCTAAAATGTTAACAGCTGAGCTCGCAAAAGGCGCAACGCATGATAATTACGTAGAATTTACAGATCGCGCTGAAGGCATCCGGCATGCGATTGCAGTTGCTGAACCCGGAGATACCGTTGTACTTGCTTCGAAAGGAAGAGAGCCTTATCAAATTATGCCAGGTCATATCAAAGTACCGCATCGAGATGACTTGATTGGATTAGAGGCAGCTTATCAAAAATTTGGTGGTGGTCCAAGTGAAGATTAGAGAAAGCCATAGTGAGCATCTTTCAGTAAAAGTATGGCTTTATCATAATAAAGGTGAAGGCTATATTCTCGTTTCTATACCTGACTTACATTGGTCAATTCAAGTTGACGATACAATGTTTGGAGAAACGCTAACAGAACACTTATTGATGCATTTATTTAATGTTATTGATGAACAAGAAGCGGAAGTTTTAGCTTTACGCATCACACGTTGGATACAAGAAGTATAATTAAAAGGAGATTTAAGATGAGTATTAAAGAAGAAGTGACGTCTCGGAAGACCTTTGCGATTATATCGCATCCGGACGCTGGGAAAACGACATTAACAGAAAAATTATTATATTTTAGTGGTGCTATTCGAGAGGCAGGTACAGTCAAAGGTAAAAAAACAGGTAAATTTGCGACAAGTGACTGGATGAAAGTAGAACAAGAACGTGGGATTTCTGTAACAAGTTCAGTCATGCAATTTGATTATGATGATTTTAAAATCAATATTCTCGATACACCCGGACACGAAGATTTTTCAGAAGATACCTACCGTACATTAATGGCCGTAGATAGTGCAGTGATGGTTATTGACTGTGCGAAAGGAATTGAGCCACAAACTTTGAAACTCTTTAAAGTTTGTAAAATGAGAGGTATTCCTATTTTTACATTTATTAATAAGCTCGATCGTGTAGGGAAAGAGCCTTTTGAATTGTTAGATGAAATAGAAACGACGCTAGGGATTGAAACTTATCCAATGAATTGGCCAATCGGTATGGGACAAGGGTTCTTTGGTATTATTGACCGTGCAACACGTACAATTGAGCCTTTCAGAGATGAAGAAAATGTGTTACACATCAATCAAGATTATGAACTTGAAGAGTCACATCCTATCGCGAATGATAGTTTATTTGAACAAGCGATTGAAGAACTTATGTTAGTAGATGAAGCAGGCGAAACATTCGATGAAGAAGCACTTATGAAAGGGGATTTAACACCAGTATTTTTTGGTTCTGCCCTTGCGAATTTTGGTGTGCAAAACTTCTTAAATGCGTATGTCGATCATGCGCCAATGCCTCATGCGCGTCAAACTGAAGAAGAAGTTGAAGTGAGTCCTTTCGACTCACAATTTTCTGGATTTATTTTCAAAATTCAAGCCAATATGGATCCTAAACATCGAGACCGCATCGCTTTTATGCGCGTAGTAAGTGGTGCTTTTGAAAGAGGCATGGATGTCACACTCCAAAGAACAGGTAAAAAGCAGAAAATCACACGTTCAACAAGCTTTATGGCAGATGACAAAGAGACAGTCAACCACGCTGTAGCAGGAGATATTATCGGTTTATATGATACAGGTAATTACCAAATTGGAGATACGTTAGTGGCCGATAATCAGAAGTTCCATTTCAAAGCATTACCGCAATTCACACCAGAAATATTTATGAAAGTATCGCCAAAAAATGTCATGAAACAAAAACATTTCCATAAGGGGATTGAACAATTGGTACAAGAAGGGGCAATTCAATATTATAAATCTCCGCATACCAATCAAATTATTTTAGGTGCTGTGGGTCAACTTCAATTTGAAGTGTTTGAGCATCGTATGAAAAATGAATACAATGTTGACGTGGTCATGGAGCCTGTAGGTAAAAAGATTGCACGTTGGATTGAAAACGAAGAAGATGTTCAAGACAAGATGAGTACTAGTCGCTCAATTCTTGTTAATGATCGTTACGACAATAAAGTCTTTTTATTCGAAAATGATTTTGCGACACGTTGGTTTGAAGAAAAGTTCCCAGAAATTAAACTGTATAGTTTACTGTAAGAAGTGGGACGTGTACTTTAAAGAGTGAAAAAATTATTTTTGTATTGTTATTTTGATAGAAAATTGGGTATAATGTTTACATCATAATTAAATACCTGTGACTGACTTTGGTCAGAGGGGAGTAACTTGATTAACGTGTCAATCGTTAATAACGCTTTGTCGTCATTACGAAGAACAATGATTCTTCCGGTGAAGCGGGCATCTGTTTGTGCTAAGTGAGACCTTTGCTATTGATTTAGCATGGGTCTCTTTAATTATGTCTGTGACATAAAGACAGTAACAGAGACGCTTAATCAAATGTCTATTGATATATTGAGTGTTTATAAAAACTTTTTGTCATATTTCAATTACTGATAAAAGTCAAAGGAGTGATCTTGCAATGGATCCAAGTTTGTTATTAACGTACGGATGGGTTATATTGGTTTTAGTCTTTTTAGAAGGCTTATTAGCAGCTGACAACGCCATCGTAATGGCTGTTATGGTTAAACACTTGCCACCAGAACAGCGTAAAAAAGCCCTCTTCTATGGTTTACTAGGTGCTTTTGTATTTCGTTTTATTGCTTTATTCTTGATTAGTATTTTAGCTAATTTCTGGTGGATTCAAGCATTAGGTGCAGCCTATTTAATTTATATGTCCGCTAAAAATCTATATGAGTTTTTCAAAACTAAAGATAAAGGCCACGAGTACCCTGACAATGATGATCATCATTATGACTCTGAGGGGGTAGAGAAAAAAGTGAGTGCTAAAGCGTTTTGGTTAACTGTGGCTAAAGTTGAATTTGCGGATATTGCTTTTGCCATCGATTCAATGCTCGCAGCATTAGCAATTGCCGTGACATTGCCAAAAATCGGTGTCCACTTCGGTGGTATGGATGCCGGTCAATTTGCGGTTATGTTTGTGGGCGGATTAATTGGTGTCATCTTAATGCGTTTTGCAGCCTCTTTCTTTGTTGAGTTATTAAATAAATATCCTGGCCTAGAAGGTGCGGCTTTCGCAATTGTAGGTTGGGTTGGTATTAAACTTGTCATCTTAGTACTTGCACATGATGACATCGGATTAATTCCACACGATTTCCCACACTCAGCAACATGGCAAATTATATTCTGGACAGTTATGATTGGACTTGTCGTTATCGGATGGTTCACATCAATGGTTAAAAATAAAAAAGATCAAAAACATTAATATGTTAAAAATCAAATAGTGATATATAGGGTTCGAACAAAGGATTGTTCGGACCCTTTCCTATTAAAAGGGTTATGACATGAAAGAAAGAAATTTACTTTTAGAGCCTTGAACGCAACAATCTCATGTCGCTTTGATGATGAATTTTGTAACGACAGATTTAGGATTTTTAATATTAAAAAGTGAATTTTACAGAAATTTAAGCGCTGATATGTCATAATAGAGTAAGAGCAACATAAGGAGGGCGTGCAATGGATCAGGATAAAAAACATGTGATTCCGAGACATCTATATAAAAGAAAAAGACGTGAGTTTTTTCATAATGAAGAGCGTGAAGCCAGATTGAAAGCAGAAAAAGAAGAAAATGCGCTCAAAGCTGAAAAGGAAAAGGCTCAAGTTAAAAATAATGAAGAGCGTGTGAAAGACAATCTACGCAAAGCACGCATTGAAAAAATTACTCATGATGATGGTGATAAGTCCCAAAACAAAGTGAAGCACGAAACAGAACCAAACAAAGAAGCTTCAAGACCGATTCAGGAAACATCGTCTGTGTCAATTAATGGCAGTGAAGCAGAGCAATCAAATCATAAAGATGCAGAGGTACAACAAGAAAGGTCAGAACAGGGGCAATTATCAAAACAGGCGTATCATAATGAAAATCAAGATGATCATCAAGGCGCAATGACTAAAACATCTGACAAACATCAACAAGAACATCCTCCGAAGCATCAGTACTCAACGAAGCGCGATTGGACTGAAAAAATCACACAATTTCTTTCTAGAGAATGGGCTAAAATTCTCATTATATTAGCGATTATTTTAGTGGTCATTTTATTATTTGCAATATTTAATAATGTGAATAAAAGTGAAAATGACAATGTCAAACAAGCGATTCAAGAACAGCAACATCAAAAAGGTACAAACAAAACGGTTACTAAAACGATGGAAAACGCGAATCTCGCAGTTAAATCCGTGGTATCTATAGAAAATAATAGTAAGAGTACACCAGATACAGTTCAAGATGCTAAGCAACAAACGCAAGAAGAAAAAGAAAGCGGATCAGGTGTCGTCTACAAAAAAGTGGACGACACCCTTTATATATTGACGAATGCCCATGTCGTCGGTGATAGAGAAAAGCATGAATTAACATTTGGCGACCATCAAACCGCAATGGGTAAAGTAATAGGAAAAGACAAATGGTCTGATCTTGCAGTCATGACCGTTCATGCACCTAAAGGCGATGTTTTAAAGCCAATTAAACAAGGCGATTCAAGTGCTTTAATTTTAGGTGAGCCTGTGATTGTAGTAGGAAATCCTTTAAGTTTAGATTTTCAAAATACAGTTGGAGAAGGCATCGTATCGGGTCTCAATAGAGATGTACCTGTTGACATCGATAAAGATAATGAATACGATACACTATTAAGTGCCTTTCAAGTGGATGCACCGATTAATCCAGGTGATTCTGGCGGTGCCGTTGTTGATCAAAATGGTGAACTGATCGGGATAGCATCACTAAAAATTAGTATGCCGAATGTACAAAGTATGGGTTTCGCGATTCCTATTAATCAAGCGATACATACAGCAAAATTGCTCGAAAAAGATGGTGAAATCAAACATCCAAATACACATCTTCAGTTAGATAATGTCATCGATGTGACAGATGCAACAAAAGATGATTATAACGTGAATAAAAGTTTAACAGAAGGCGTAATGGTGAGTAATATTGACGATGACAGTTCTGCCCAAAATTCAGGGTTGAAAAAGGGTGATGTCATAGTAGAATTAGATGGTAAGCCGGTTAAAGATAAATTGGCCTATCGACAAAAATTATTTGAACATACAAACTTGAAAGAAGCATTAAAATTAAAAGTGATACGTGAAGGTGAGGTTAAGCAAATCTCATATAAATTGAATTAGCTTTGGGGTGAATGGCTTTGTCCATAGTCAAATTTTTATTGAAAAGATCAAGCCCACAGCAAGGGATTGTCTTATATTACCTTGTCGCTATCGTTGGTGCGTTTTTACTGTTGAATTTGCCGGGTGTACATAAACCTGGTGTCAAAGTAGCACCCATCGATACTTTGTTTGTCGCTGTTTCGGGTGTAAGTGTAACGGGGTTAACACCGATAAACATTTCAGAAACATATTCTGCCTTTGGTTACATTGTCTTATTGGTTATCCTTAACATTGGCGGTATCGGTGTAATGGCGATTGGTACATTATTATGGGTTGTATTAGGAAAGCATATTGGAATTCGAGAGCGTCAACTCATTATGTTGGATAATAACAGAGAATCGATGAGTGGGACAGTTAAGTTAATTTTAGATATTGTAAGAGCAATTTTAGTGATTGAGTTAGTAGGGGCAACACTGTTAGCATTTTATTTTTATCGTGATATTCATAACATCAAAGAGGCTATCTTACAAGGTGTGTTTGTTTCTATCTCAGCAACAACGAACGGAGGTCTCGATATAACAGGTGATTCACTCATTCCATACGCGAATGACTACTTTGTCCAAACGATTGTTATGTTTCTGATCGTATTAGGCTCAATTGGTTTTCCTGTGTTATTGGAGATTAAAGCTTATATTAAAAATAGAATACCTAATTTTAGATTCTCTTTATTTACGAAAGTTACGACCGTCACTTATTTAATGATATTGATCGCTGGTGTACTCGGTATTTTAATGATTGAAGGTCGTGGTGTTTTTGCACACGAATCTTGGCACAAAACTTTGTTTTATGCCATGTTTCAGTCTGTGACAACGCGAAGTGCGGGATTAGAGACATTCGACGTTTCTCAATTTTCAGATGCAACCAACTTATTAATGGGTGCATTGATGTTTATCGGTTCCTCTCCAAGTTCTGTTGGTGGCGGTATACGTACAACGACTTTTGCGATTATTATTTTATTTGTGATTAATTACAAGCCGAATGCTGAGAAATCCTCAATTAAAGTGTTTAATCGAGAAATCCATAATCAAGATATTCAACGCTCATTTGCAGTGTTCTGTATCGCGATAATGCTCACGTTTTTAGGGATGTTTATAATCATTCTGTCAGAAGGAAGTCATATTGAATTTGTTAAAATTTATTTTGAAATTATGTCTGCCTTTGGTACGTGTGGGTTATCTACGGGGATTACTTCGCAGTTAAGCAATGTCTCAAAAGTTGTGTTGATGGTTTTAATGTTTATCGGTCGTGTAGGTTTAATCTCATTTATCATCATGATTAGTGGTAACCGTGAACCATCAAAATATCATTATCCAAAAGAAAGAATTCAGATTGGTTAAAAGGATAACTTTGCATTATTTCTTTGAAAGTAGCAATCTATTTTAATCTATAAAAAGGACCTCCATCTTATTTTGGAGGTCCTTTTTATGTTTCATACTTTTAAGGAAGTATGATTAATTTTTAGAATGAATATGTTCGTCAATGTGACGTGTCACATCAACCCAACCACGCCAACCAACGTGAACGGCATCACTCATATAGTAAGGTTCATAATCTTTATCTGATAAATCTACGACATGACCATGATGAGCCTCAATTGTTTTTACTATTTTTTGAGTAACCGGCAATCTTCTTTCTTTTGGAAGATTGATATGGTCATACCACTTACCATTAACAGGTAAGAGTACGTATTGCACGTCTGCACCTGAGTGGTTTAACGTATCTACGAGTAAAGCGAGGTCGTCATATTCAACTGAATTTGTATGGAATTCATGTTGACGGCTTACAGATTTTTTCTTCTGTAATTTTTTCCAATATTTATCTTTAATGTGATATGGATTTGTTTGACTTTGACTTTTTCCATATTCTAAAGCGTTTTCGTCTAATTTATTCCAGTTTAATGGTTGTTTCTTGTGTTCTTCTAACAGTTGTGGAAGTTTATTCGTGTGATGAATCGGTAAATAAGCACGTATCGCTTCCATTTTTTCCAGATGGTTCTCATATAAAGGATTTAAGAAATGACCATCTGAATGATGTTGAGTAGCCATATTTTTTAAAAACTCATTATCTTTATTATCTTTAAAGTGCAATAAGCGTTTTGCAAAACGCACTTTGATATCATTTGGAATATGTGGATTTTCAAAAATACTGTTGATTTGTAACTTAGAAGAACGCCCTTGATAGTTTAACTCAGTTAATCCATGTTTAGTAAACCATTGAGGTGAAACAATCACTGTCATTTTTTTGTCTTTCAAATGATCATATTGAGCGCCCAATGTCATCACTTGAATCAGGTCCGTCGAACCGCCGATACCCATATAAAATAAATCTTTTTTATGTCCTTTAAGTAATAATGCTGGTTGAAAAGGATCATCTTTTGTAAGTTCACTTGAACCATATACAGGGTAATAATGTGAGTCTTTAAGCATGTCAGTTTGTAAATATTCACCTTTTAACATGTTACTGTCATTAGCAACTTGATATTTAGGTAATTGGCTTGAGAGGTGAGGTGGAACAAACCATTTTGCTGGTAACAATATAAAGACAACAAATAATACGATACTTGTTAAAAATGCAATGAAGTAATGTTGCTTTGATTTCATCGTAATTTTGCCAATTCGTTAATGATTTGATTTGGCGTTCCCCAATCCTCTCTATTAAAGTCCATAATTGATACTTCGATATCAAGTTCCTCTTGAAAAGCAACTAATAATTGAACTGACTGTAAAGAATCCATAATACCCTCTTCGAAAAGTTGAATGTCAGGGTTTGTTTTTACAACATCGTCTTCTGCAACTTCCGCAATAATATCTAAAACTTTTTCATTAAAATCCATAAATATCGCTCCTTGTAAATTAAGTTTTAATCATTAAATTAATTGGCCTGAGAAAATTAAAAAGCCGAATGCAACAAAGTGGAATGTGATTACAATGCTTAATACATTGATGACAGGGTGATTCCATTTGCCAAAACGTTTCTTACGCCATTTTTCATAGTAGTTATAAAGGAAAAATAGCAATGCGTGATAGAGGCCATACGCGACATAAAACCATTCAAATCCATGCCAAAGCCCCATAATACCAAAGTTAAGTAAAAATGCGATATTAGAAACATGGAACGTTGATTTAATGTATTTTTTCTTTGCCATAAAGAACACAAAACGCATGTAAATACAGTCACGGAACCAGAATGATAAAGTCATATGCCATCTATTCCAAAAGTCTTTGATGTTTTTAGCACGGAAAGGTTGATTAAAGTTCATCGGTGTTTCGATGCCATAGATATAACTTAATGCAATCGCAAATAAACTGTATCCAGCAAAATCAAAGAATAGATAGAAACTGTAAGTATACATATAGAACCAGTAATCCCCAAATGTTTCTAGATGTCCTGTGTAAGGCGTAACCCCATAGTTTTGTATAACATGGGCAATGATATATTTATAAAGAAAACCAAGCATAATAAAATGAATGGCTTTGCCTAGTAGTTGACGATAACGCTCTTTTGTAAGTTCTTTATCATCATCTTTCTTAAAGCGACGATAGCGATCAATTGGACCTGAAGAAATCGTAGGGAAGAATGAAATAAACTGAATCAGCTTTATGACGTCTACTTTTTCTTTGAGTGTATGGTCATGAATTTCCATAATCAATTGAACACTTTTGAATGTGATATAAGAAATACCAAGGAATGCAAATAATTCAACAAGTTTTGAACTATGCATATGCAATTGTCCTTTACCAAGCCATGAACTTTGTAAAAGTTTAACCATAAATAATGGTGCAATCGATAAAACTAAAGCTAAGACATAGTAAGACGTTGAGCGATTTTGTGAAGTCATTCGCTCATAAACTTTAATAATCAAAGTTTGCCATAAAATATACGCAATGAAACTTATTAGTGGATAACTTATATAGCTAATTCCAAATAGGTTATGTTTTTTGTCAGCAAATATAATGACAATCATGATTGCTGTACTGATAAAATTGTATACTTTAGACCTTTTTCCGAATAACCCTAATATAATAACAGGGAGTAAAACAATGAGTGCAATCACAAAGAAATGAAAACTAGTGTATGGCGTCATGATTGATATACCTCATTAATTCGTTTGCGGTCTAATTTACCATTGTTTGTCAATGGCATTTCATCAGTAATCTCGATTTTTTTAGGAATCATATAGTCAGGTAATTCTTTTTTTAGACGCGTCTTGATTTCATGGCTAATGTCTTCAAAATGAGCGCCTTCAGCATTCAATTTTACAACCCCTGTAAGATAAACAATCTTACCTCTTTTATAAATAGGGACTACCATTGAAGCACTGATAAATGGTAAAAGGTTCATTCTTGATTCGATTTCTTCAAGTTCCATACGATAACCGTTATATTTGATTTGGTTATCGATACGACCTTTAATAAACCACATCTCATCCTGATGTACAGCGCGATCACCTGAATAGTAAGCGCGTTGTGCATCTTCTTTAAAGAATGCTTTTTCCGTCTTTTCAGGATCTTTCAAATAACCTGCACTTACCGAGTTTCCTTTGATGATTAATTCGCCTTCATCAGTTACACTTAACGTGGTACCTGGTCTTGGTACACCAACAGGTACAGTGTCATATTGTTCTAATAAAGATTGTGTGACTCTCACACTCGTGATGGCAACAGTGGCTTCTGTAGGACCATATGTGTTGTATAAATAAGAATCTGGAAACTTATTTAATAATGTTTTAGCTGTACGATGTGCCAAAACTTCACCACAAAATAAAAACGTTCGAAGCCCTTCCATGCCATTAGCATCAAATTGAGGAAGCATCAAACAGATTTCCATAAATGATGGTGTGGAGACCCAAACATTAATTCGTTCACTTTGGAACAATTCATATAAAGATTTAGGTGCAGCAATCATTTCTTTATCAATGAGTAACAGTGTGCCTCCTGAAAGTAAACAAGGATAGATGGCCATTACTGATAAATCAAATGAAAACGGTGCTTGGTTGACCCAAACATCTTTAGTTCCATATTGATTAAGTGAATCCACCCAGTTTGCAAATTCAACGAGACTATCGTAGTAAATTTCGACACCTTTTGGCATCCCTGTTGATCCAGATGTAAAGATGGTGTAGGCAATTGCATCACCTTTAATCGATGTGAAGGGTACCTCTTCTGTAAATGATTGAATATCTTGAATAAAATATTCAGTTGATACGTGTTGACCTATTGTTGCGTCAGTTGTATTAATAATATATTGCGGTACAACTTTCTCTAAAATATGAGAAATACGATTTGCAGGGATGGATTGATCAATTGGGACATAACCACATCCTGCTTTAAGTGCAGCAATCATACCCACAATCATAAATGGTGACATATGACCATATACAACAACTGGTGCGCTGCTATTTGAGAGTTGTGCCGCTAAGCGGTTCGAGTATGTTTCTAATTCTAAATAACTTAATGATTCACCACGATGTTGAACGGCGATATCATTAGGCTGTGTCTGACTGTACTGTGCAATCATTTTTAAAACATCTTTCATGTTTTAGCTCCTTTAATATTAAAAATCATTATAAATAAATGTGTTATGCGCATCGCCATTGCCATATATAAAGTACAAAGTCAACATAATAGCAAAATAAAGTAACGTTAAGGCGACGAATCTAACAGATGAGCGATTGAAATTCATAAACAATATTCACCTTTCGTGTAATGATTCATGACGTTTTGATAATGTAATTTAATCCGATAAAGTTAATTTAAGTTAATATTTTCTGAAAGTCAATTCATTTCTTGTAAAAAAGGATAAAAATACAAGAAAATAGGTCTGAAGATGTATGAGAATTTGTTAAAAAAATAAAAATATTTTTATAGTAAAATGAATAACTGAAAATAGATATATAATTAATAAGGTGCAGTTTAATCAAGGACTATTGAATTTGATTGTGTTTATTAATGAAAGAGGATTCTTTTTATTCAATCGTTAAAGGGTTTAAAAATATGGTAAAATACGAATTGAATAATAATGATTGGGGTGAAAGCAATGAGTCAGCATGATGAAATGAATATCCAGATTATTGCGACGTCTGATATGCATAGTCATATTTTAAATGAAAGTGAGCGTTCAAATATTTATCGGGCAGGTACATATATTAATGAAGTAAGACGTCAATATGACCATGTCGTCTTATTGGATAATGGTGGTAATTTAGCTGGAAGTATCACTGCGTTTTATTATGCCGTCATTGCACCATATAAACGCCATCCGATGATTAAACTTATGAATGCAATGGCATATGATGCAAGCGGGATAAGTTCGAATGAGTTTAAATATGGTTTGGACTTTTTAAACCGCTCTATAGCACTTGCACGTTTTTCTTGGTTATCAGCTAATATTGAATACTCAAGAACAAGAGAACCTTATTTTTCAACGCCTTATATGGTGAAAAATATTAATGGTTTAAAAATTGCGGTTGTGGGTTTAACTTCAGAAGGGCTAATGAAAAATGAAAATATAGAAATGGAATCAGATGTTACAGTAGAGAAAGCAACTGTAGCTGCTAAAAGATGGATTCGTTATATTTACGAAACGGTAGAACCTGAATTTTTGATTGTATTGTATCATGGAGGATTATCTAAGTTAAGTCATGATTCGAAATCACAAGGTGAGAATCAAGCAGAAATGATTATGAAACAAGTGGGAATCATTGATTTAATGATAACAGGGCATCAACATGAGACATTAATTGAAAATGACGGTGAAACGCTATTTGTTCAAGCGGGACAAAATGCTGAGAATTTAGTGCATGTAAATGTTAAATTTCGTAAAAGACGGAATTCATTTGAACTGCTCGAAATGGAGCCTGAAATTGTCTCTTTAAACGAATATGAAGAGGACCAGTCACTGTTAGATTTAACACATTATGACCGAAAAGCGGTGAGAAGTTGGAAAAATGAATCCATTCATCATCACGATATAGATATGTGTTTTTCACATCTTCATGAGCTCCTTGTTCAACCACATCCATACATCCAATTATTACATGAAAGTCTCGTTCAAGAATTGGAAGCAAACATGACATGCGTCAATTTGCCTTTACCTAATGCGACGGGTTTAAAAGGTGTCTTAAAAAATGAAGACATATACAATATGTACCCACATCCTGATAAGCCAATGGATATGACACTGAAAGGGAGCGTTATTAAACAGCTCATTGAAGAAAGCGTAGCCCACCTTGAATGGGATGGCAACTATTTAACTGTTGGTGATATGGATCCGACGCACTTTTTATTTTGGTCAGGTTTTGATTTCACAATTGATATCAATCAGCCGCCATATCATCGCGTGACACAGTTCGGTTTACGTGAAGATTATAGTTATCGCATTGTCATGACAGATTATATTTATCGTCACTATAAGGAAATTTTACAAGATGTGACATTACATCAAACTTATCCAGTAACGATGCCAGAGCTAATTGCGAAAATTCTTAAACAACAGTTAGAAATTAAAAGACCTAAGTCGAATATGTCCATTACCGGTTTATAATAAAAACCCCGTAAGACTAAGCAAAAGTGCTTAGAACTTATGGGGTTTCTTTAGGATAAAGTTGATGTTTTGTAATGAAATGAAGTAGGGGTTTCATTTACAAAATATCGTTACCATATCAGAAAAACGTGAAGATTATTTATCTTGACGGTGACGACGTTTACGTAATAAGAATAAACTACCTAATCCAGCTAATAAAGTACCAAACAGCATACCTTGATTTGAAGAAGTTTGACCGGATTTCGGTAATGCTTTAGATTTTTGCTGTTCATTCATCCCTTCATGATTTGAAGCATTTGATTGAGTCATATGCTGTGCAGGAGATGGAGTCGTTTCATGTTGTCCTGGCATTCCTGGTTCATTTGGCATATTTGGTGATGGCTGATTTGGATTACCAGGTTGGTTCGGTTCATTCGGTAATGGTTGGTCCGGATTACCAGGTTGGTTCGGTTCATTCGGTGATGGTTGGTCCGGATTACCTGGATCATTCGGTTCGTTCGGTAATGGTTGATCAGGATTGCCCGGTTGATTAGGCTCATCTGGTGATGGTTGATCCGGATTACCTGGATCATTTGGTTCGTTCGGTGATGGTTGGTCCGGATTACCTGGATCATTTGGTTCGTTCGGTGATGGTTGGTCCGGATTGCCCGGTTGATCAGGCTCATCTGGTGACGGCTGGTCCGGATTGCCCGGTTGATCAGGGTCATCTGGTGATGGTTGATCCGGATTGCCCGGTTGATCAGGCTCATCTGGTGACGGCTGGTCCGGATTACCTGGGTTGTCCGGCTCATCTGGAGTTACTTTATAAAAGCCACTATCGATAGTCAGATCATTATCATCAACTAGAATCTTTGCTGTCGTACCGTTTGAGTCATTATTTAAAAAGCCTTGACCTGTAATTGTTGGTGTATAACCATTAGGTGTTTCAAAGTCTATAGTATATTCACCTTCTGTAACATCTTTAAATAAATATTTACCATTCTCGTCAGTCACTTCTGTACCGATGATATTGCCATCTGCATCTTTAAGTGTAACGGTTACGTTGGCAATACCAGGCTCGTTATCATCTTGAATACCATCTTTGTTTGTGTCTTCCCAAACTTTATCACCCACATTATATTTAGGTTTTTCTGTTCTATAGAAACCTTGGTCAACTGTTAAATTGTTTCCATCACTAATTATTGCTAAAGCATCAGCTGGTCCATCAGAATCTAGAGCGTCATTGCCTACATTTGGCGTAGTTGGTGAGTAATTGTTAGGTGTTTCAAAATCGACTTTGTAAGTTCCGTTAGGTAGATTATCAAAAGAATATTTCCCATTTGCATTTGTCTCTGTCGTTTCAATAACTGTACCATTACTGTCTTTTAATGTGACTTTTACACCCGGGATGCCGAGTTCATCATTATCTTGAATCCCATTTTTGTTTGAATCTTCCCAAACTTTATCACCGAGTGAGTAGACAGCTTGTGAGCCATCAGCTGTACCACTTGAACTACTTTTTAAGATGTTATTATCCCAAGTTAAACGATCGTATTGGCGGTATTGGTTTTGTGTATACATTGTTGAGCGTAAGTTAAGATCTGCTTTTGAATCGGGTTTTTCTTTGCTTGTCACTTTAACGATGTAACGTGCACCATTTAAATTACCAAAATCTATATACGCTAATCCGTCTTTATAGTAATTTATGTTGAATTGGTTCGTAACATCTTGATACTGACTATCTTCTACACCAAAACTATCATTTAGTTTGTCATTAGGACCGACTTTGAAAATTTGGATTTTAGAATTTTGAGGATCTAATTGACCATTACTTTTAGCTGGATCATCTTGATAAGATTGAAGAGCCACAACTGTTCCGTTAGCTTTGCGTTGCAACGGATTGACATAAATATATTGCTCATAATCGCCTTTATTAGGATCTTCAAGTGTAATCATCGATTTAAGGTTAGAATCGCCAACGTTGTAATATTTACCATAATTTACAGTGATTTGTGTATCTAAACTTTCACCTGCAATTTTGTAGTTCAAAGGATAGACTTTTGAGTCTGTTGCTACTTTACGATCCATAAACTGTGTCAAATTAAACTGACCTGAGATGTTCGTTAAATTATTTACAGCATCAGTAAACGTATAGGTCATACGATGATTTTGAACATCATAATCACCTAGCGCAATCACTTGACCATCCGCATTTTTAATCTTCTCTTGATGCTTAGGGTCAAATCGTGTATCCCCATATACATTGACAGTATTTGGCATTTCAACGGTAAAGTAGTCACCACTTTTTACTTGGCCATCCACGTTAAATTTACTTCTCAAATAATAGCTTCCAGAGTTGTTCGGTTCAATATATGTTTCAGAAGTAGAGATGTCAGTTGCATTAATCTTATCATTTACATTTGACCCTCCTGATGCGACAGGTTGCGCTTCATTTGTACTAACAGCACGCAATTTTGTTGTCCCTTTAACTTTTTTGAGTTCTGAAGATGTCGTAGGTGAAGTTGTCGCGTATACACTTTCTGTAGATGTATTTTGACTGTTCGTGTTAGAAGATTCAACAGGTTGAGTAGGTGTTGTCGTATTCTTTTGAGGAGTACTAGAATTTGAAAGATTTTCTTCTGGTGCATTATTTTGATCTGTTGAATTTTGGTCTTTAGTTGTTTGAGTATTTGTAGGTTGTTCATTCACATTTTGAGTATCTGTTGTTTCTTTTTCAGTAGATGTTGAATCTGTGGATGCTTTATATTGTGTTTGTTGCTGTTCAGTTGAAGGTTGTTTTTCAGTTGAGTTCGTAGGTTGATTGTTCTCTGTTGTGGCATTTGCAGAATTTGTTGTTGAAGATGAATTTGTAGGTTGCTCACTTTCTGTTGATGCTTTTTCTGGGCTTTGTTGTTCTGCTTGATTTGTGTTTGACACAGATTCTTGATTTTCAGGAGACTGTACATTTTCATTCTGAGTATTTGCGTTATCTTTCGGTTGTGATGCAGACGCTTCTTTAGTTGCATTTTCATCAGCTGAGGGACTGTCGTTATTTGTTTCAGGTTGGGTGCTAGATGCATCTTCGTTATCTGGTGACTGTAACTGGTTAACAGTCACAGGTTGTTGCGTATTTTCTGCCGCAAATGCTTCGTGATGAATACCAAAAAATGCAACGGTACCTATTAAGAATGAGGCGGTGCCTACAGAACATTTTCTAATCGAAAAACGAGAAAGTGTTCTAGCCTTAGTTAGGTAATGCTTGTTCATAAAACTATCATCTCCAAATTCAAATTTATTGATTAACAGATTAATTAATCGTGTAAAAATTCTATCACAACAGATTGTTAATTACAAAGAGTTAAATTAAAGATTTTAATTAAACGTATATATTTAAATAGAAATTTATGATATTTTAAAAATGATGTTAAACAACTGTAATGATATTTTTGATAATAAAAAAATATATATTTATTAGAATTAATAGATTTTAAAAATAGGTAGTTTACGAAATCGTCGTAGGTTGAGAATCAGTGCTATTTTTAATTTGTATACGTAAAGTTATAAGGATTTTTGATACATTGAGGCATGATTCTCTATATTTTTGGGGGTGAAGGTAAAAGGGGAAGCGGGTATAAAAAAACAGCAAACGGCCTATAAATCGGCAACATTTGCTGTTGAAATTAACCATGAAAAATTAATAAAATTACAACCGCTACAATTTGGGCTACTGTCGTTGTGACAATACGGCGTGTATACGTATAACTTAAACTGAGGAATAACTGACAAATAAATATAAAGACGACAATCCACCATTGATCAAGGTAGATAAAAAATGAACTAGAAAGTAATGCGCTTATCAAAATTGCAGGCCAATCGCGATGTGTCAACTGCGTGACTGACTTTTGCAAAATTGAGCGAATATAAAGCTCGTGGCAAGGCATAACAAAAAGCAATGTGACGAGCATTTGCCATTTGAAGTAAACCCCTGTCAGCGATAACTGTCGAATTAATGACGTATAGGATAGGTCACTTGTAATCCAAGAAAAAATGACTTGGACAAGGACGAGGACCACACCTGTAATAAGTCCTGTAATAATTGACGTCGTTAAACGCTTAGATTCAAAATCACGTTGGTAAAAAACATAACTAATTCCAGCAATCAGCATGATGCCCGTATACAACTGCCAATAAACTTCATGTTCACCCCACATGATAAATAATATAATGTGAAAGGCAATAAAGCTGAGTATAAACCAAAGTAGCGACTTATTTATTTTTTTCATACGAATTTATCCTTTGTGTTCAATAATTTTATATCTTTTATGGTTAATAACGGTTTTTTCTGGTAAATCTAACTGATTAAAGTTCTCCATAATTGTTAAGTCAACAATAACAGAATTGTCGTTAATCTTTTCCACTTTTCCTTTTATACCATCATAGAATTCTACAATATCTCCTATTTCAGCGATTGTCATTATCGTAGCCCCCTTTAGAAATTAACTAGCATTTATTGTACTAAAATTTACATTTTAAATAAACAATTTACGTCATTTTTCCTAAAATAGTTACATTATGAGAAATTTTAAGGTGAATTATTGGAAAAAACAACTGGAATCGTGCATAACTGAGATAAGGGCATATTTTGGGAAAGGAGCGTACGTATTATGAAATTTATTAGTAACAACAATCATACCGATCCAACTTTAAATTTAGCTATGGAAGAGTATGTGTTGAAAACAGTGCCGATGGACGAAGATGACAGCTATTTTTTATTTTATATCAATAGACCTTCTATTATTGTAGGGAAAAATCAAAATACAATAGAAGAAGTGCACCAACCTTATATTGACGCACATCACATTGATGTGGTAAGACGAATTTCAGGCGGTGGTGCGGTTTATCATGATTTTGGGAATTTAAACTTTAGTTTTATTACTAAAGATGATGGAGATAGCTTTCATAACTTTAAAAAATTTACTCAGCCTATCGTAGAAGTATTAAAAGAATTAGGCGTGGCAGCAGAGCTAACAGGGCGTAATGATATTCAAGTTGGGCAAGCGAAAATATCGGGTAATGCAATGGTCAAAGTTAGGGACCGGATGTTTAGTCATGGTACCTTGATGTTAAATAGTGAATTGGATGAAGTTCAAAATGCATTACGTGTTAATCCAGCTAAAATACAATCTAAAGGTGTTAAATCTGTTCGAAAACGTGTGGCGAATATTCAAGAGTTTTTAGATGAGCCATTAGATATTGAAACGTTCAAATCAATTATTTTGAAAAAGCTGTTTGGCGATGCCGAAGTAGAATCCTATCCATTAACTGAAGAAGATTGGAAAAATATTGAAAAACTAAGTAATGAAAAATATCGAACATGGGACTGGAATTATGGCAAAAATCCTAAATATAACTTTGAGCGAGAACATAAGTTTGACAAAGGGTTTGTTCAATTGAAGTTAGATGTGAAAAAAGGGCGCATTGCGCATGCCAAAATATTCGGTGATTTCTTTGGTGAGGGGGATGTCACAGATTTAGAAAATGCGCTCGAAGGTGTTTCTCATCATAAAGATGCGATTGAAGAGGCGCTAAAAGATTATGATATGTACCATTATTTTGGGGATATTCCACGAGACGCATTAATTGAGTTAATGGTATAAAAATAACAGGACTATTCATTAATAAATGATGGATAGTCCTGTTTAATTTGGAAGTGAATGTGTGATGGAATTACTCAACGTTAACTTCCTCCAACTTCAAATATTCTTGAGTGTACATGTTAAATGCCTGTTCATTTCTATCAATCAGTGCAGCGTCAATTAATTGTTGAAGCTCTCGCTTTCTTTGATTTTTTAAAGCTTCTTCAATGACAAGTTCAACACCAAGCTGGTTAATTGTGTGTACAGAATTTACAATAAAATGTCTTTTTACATCTGTTTGGTTTTCCATGATGTGTCACTCCTTTGTGTATTGTGTATGAATTAAGTTATTAAACAGTATAACGAATGAACCTATAAAACGCAATAAGTTTTCTGAATTTTTAAAGTAATTAAGGCAGAATTTTAACATATTTGTGTAATGAAACATATTTAGTAACTAATTATCATTGACTTACATTAAGATAAACATATAATAAGTATTAGAAAGAGAGAACCTACACCTTTTGACGAATAGGAGGGGTTCTAATATGAACCATAAATTTAATTCAGCCTACGCCATTTGTAAAGGAGATATGTTTCTTAGACCTGTCGATGGACCTGACGGTATTCTCATGAGCACAGAGGTTTTCAGATATGATGGTGAACAGTTTGTTGTTCATGATCGCACACAGCGTATCATGGAAAGAAGTTGTAGGCATTATGGTGAAACCTATGCAGGAAGAAAAGGCCAAGCGAAGCGTATTGCAAGTATCTCCAATAAAACACCAATTTTACTCACTCCCATTTATCAAACTTATTTTTTCCCCACACATTCCGATAGAGTTCCCGAAAACTGCTGGATTAACATGCATTATGTAGTCAAATTAAAATCGATGAAAGGATCGCGCTGCAAAGTTACTTTTGCGAATGAACAATCCATTATTTTAAATGTTTCTCATCATAGCATTAAGCATCAATTTTTAAATTGTATTTATTTCGCTTATTTGATGGGAAGATCTAATCAAGTCCAAACGCATAATCCAGAGAAACCCATTGATTATAGCCAAGAGCGCTTTAATATTTTTGAAGCTTTGTCTCAATATGCATTATTAGAAAAAGCTAAAAAAGACATGAGCGAGAAGAAAAACAATGATAGTCATTTTTTAAATCTTTAGAAAACACCGCATAGTTTTTCGTTTAGGCTGCTTGAACCTGAATGACTGTGGCCGAGTAGCCTAAACTAATATTACATAGCAACGTGTAGATTTTTAGCATTATCGCCATAAATAGGTTAAATTAAACATTTTAACAGTGCTTGGTTAGAAGCGGAAAGTTAAGCCAAAGTGCGTTAGGGTGAGATTTTTAAACAAAGTGTAAAGATTACAGAATATCTATCCGCATAGTGTAAATGTTCTATCAACTTTTTTGCAAATTTCTCTTGATTTCTTCATTGATGTTGCTATAATTGTATTTGTGATTGAAAATTAATCCACAGTAGCTCAGTGGTAGAGCTATCGGCTGTTAACCGATCGGTCGTAGGTTCGAGTCCTACCTGTGGAGCCATGGCTCCTTGGTCAAGCGGTTAAGACACCGCCCTTTCACGGCGGTAACACGGGTTCGAGTCCCGTAGGAGTCATATAATCAGAAGTGAAATATCGCTTCTGATTTTTTTAATTTAATTGTGGAGAGTTGTCCGAGTTGGCCGAAGGAGCACGCCTGGAAAGTGTGTAGGCGCCACAAGCGTCTCGAGGGTTCGAATCCCTTGCTCTCCGTTACTTGTTTGACGTAGTCCATACTACACTACTATTGATTTAATGGTGTGTCGTATGGACTTTTTATTTTGGTTTTATACTAAAATTTAATGATTATACAATAACTATCATACTCGTCCAAACTAACATGCACCATAAAAGGTAGGGACGGTTATTTTTTGTCTTTATTGTTGAATAATACTTTACTATCTGTTTCGGTACTTTAATAATGTATCTCATATGATTCTTCTTGTTTATGTCATCTTTTACTAACGTTTGAGACGCTCTTTAAGATGTTCAGATGACTTGTTTTCCGCTAATGCACTAAAAAGTTCATTTACTTTTTGGTGCTTTTTTAATTTGAAGGAAACGACTATTTAGTCAGAATGTATAAATCTCAATATAAGGATTAAACAATAAAAATGATGATTTAAGCATGGAAAAATCGTAATAAATTTGTGAATCATCTATCAAATAACTATTTAAATATAATAGAAGATAATGAAGTTGCATCTTACTTTATTATCATAAACATTGTTATAATGAGGTTTTGTAAACTGTATTTTGTAAAATACTTTAGTTAATTATTTTTTCAAAATATTTAAGGATGAGTTAAGAAATATTAGTATAAAATAATGATAATATAAAAAAAGTAATCTAAAATTATAGAAAAGAGGCAAAGACAATGAAGAATAATAGACTTTTAAAAAGTGTAGCAGCTTTTAGTTTAATCGCATCATTTATTGTCGCTGAACAACAAGATGTATTTGCAGCAAATGATTTTGAAGATATTGGGGACAATGCACAAGTGATTAAAAGAACACAAGATATAAGTAGTAACAGATGGGGTGTCACTCAAAATATTCAATTTGATTTTATAGAAGATCCTAAATATGATAAGGATGGATTAGTGATAAAAACGCAAGGCTATATAAAGCCCCGAACAACCTATCAAAAAAATTATAAACGTCCAGATGTCGCTCAAATGTATTGGCCGTTCCAATACAATGTTTCACTAAAGTTGGCCGATAATAAAACAAATATTATTAATTATCTACCAAAAAATAAAACGGATTCGGTAGATGTTAAGGAAACATTGGGATATACAGTAGGCGGGACATTCAAGCCGGATCCATTTTTAAATCTAAATGGTTCTTCTAACTATACAAAATCAATCAGTTACAATCAATCAAACTATGTAAGTGAAGTAGAACAACAAAATTCTAAGAATGTGACTTGGGCGATAAAGGCAAACGAATTTTATAGAGATGGAAAAAGAGTTTCTGCCTATGATGACTATTTATTTTTCGGAGGAAACACATTTCATAAAAAAGTCAGAGACTATTTTGTGCCAGACAACCAATTACCACCACTTGTTTTAAGCGGCTTTAATCCGTCTTTCCTTACAACAGTTTCACATGATAAAAATACGAGTGAAACTTCAGAAATAGAAATTTCACTTGGTAGAAATATGGATATTACTAATGTTTGGAAACATACGCCACATCCTTATTCTAGTTACTACGTTGCTAAAAGAACACACGGTGCATTTAAGAATCGTAATTTTACAGTTAAATATGAAATTAATTGGAAAACGCATGAAATTAAAGTGAAAGGTCAGAATTAACTATGAAAATAAATAAAATGATAAAAACAACAATCCTTACTTCAACAGCATTTCTGCTACTTTCAAGTCACGCTTTTGCAGATGAGGCCATTCAACCTGTTAAAATAGAAAAGGTTAATGATAAAACAACGATTTATAAAACCACAGCTACTGCCGATTCTGATAAATATAAAATATCTCAAATATTAAATTTAAATTTCATTAAAGATAAAACTTATGACAAAGATACATTGATTGTCAAAGCTACTGGTAATATTCATTCAGGGTTTCAAAAGCCTGATCCCAATGATTATTATTCATCCTTCTTGCTTTGGGGTGGGCAATATAATGTCGGATTAACAGCGGAAAACGGAGATTCTACAACTATTGTTGATTACGCACCTAAAAATCAAAATGAAAGTTTTCAAGTTCAAGAAACTCTCAGTTATGGTGGGGGTGGAGATATTAATATTTCTAATAATCCGTCAGGTAGTTTAAATGGGAAATATTCTTTCTCAGAAACTATTAGTTATAAACAAGAAAATTATAGAACGCTTATAAATAGAAAAACGAATAATAAACACGTTGGCTGGGGAGTAGAGGCGCATAAAATCATGAATAATGGCTGGGGACCATATAGCCGTGATGCTGATGATAACGGTGGAAATTTTGGTAATGAATTGTTCTTAAAATCAAGAAATCAAAGCGGTAATGCCGGTGAGAACTTTATCCCAGAGTATCAAATGCCTTTATTATCACGTGGAAACTTCAATCCGGAATTTTTAGGAGTTTTAACCCATAAAGAAGACGATAAACAAAAAACAAAATTAAAAGTTACATATCAAACCGAGACAGATTTATATAAAATATATTGGAATGGATTTTTCTGGGCAGGTCAAAATCAAAAACGATATGAAGTAAAAACATTCACTGCTGTGTACGAAATTGATTGGCAAAATCACAGCGCTAAGTTGATAGAACAAACTTCAAAACCTATTTAACATATAGAAGCTCATATCTATAATGCTTAATTATTTAATCAAAAGAATTTAATAAAAGCGCTTTCGTATAGTTGTTCACTCTTCAATTATAACGGAAGCGTTTTTGTTTATCACAAAGAAGACTATATTTTGTAATGTTATTTGAAATGGTAAAAGTTGATAATCCAAGATAAAGTCAAATGTATTTACCGATTTGTAATTTTATCTAATATACTCATATTTTACTTACATACGCAATAATCACGATCAAAATTTTTAAACCAGTGTTGATTATTTGTTTACAAAGGTCGTATGGAAAATAGTACTAGTTAAATCGATGAATTAAAAAAATATCATTGATTTAATTGAGGAGTGAATAAAGGAATAAATAATTGTTGGTATTGTGAAATAATAATCAAAAAATTATTAGTATATAATAAATAATATTAATTTTTACAGATATTAATAAAAATAAAGTTCAACAAGAGCGGTTTTAAAGGGTTTTTAAAAATATTTCCCATTAATGTTTTTAGTTTATTGTTATTTATGAATATTTAATAGTGAGTTAAGAAATATTTTTGTACTTTGATGATAAGATAATAGTGAAATAAAAATAACTATTAGAAACGGGGCGAAGACA
This sequence comes from Staphylococcus sp. 191, assembly GCF_011174885.1. Taxonomy (NCBI): domain Bacteria; kingdom Bacillati; phylum Bacillota; class Bacilli; order Caryophanales; family Staphylococcaceae; genus Staphylococcus; species Staphylococcus sp. 191. The sequence continues at coordinate 73,241 of NZ_PNRJ01000010.1, forward strand.
ATGAAAAATAATAAACTTTTAAAAAAGGTAATTGCCTTAAGTTTAATTACATCATTTATTGTCGCCGAACAACAAAATGTATTCGCAGCAAGTGATAATTTCGAAAGCATTGGGAATAATGCGCAAGTTATTAAAAGAACGAAAGATATTAGTAGTAACAAATGGGGTGTCACTCAAAATATTCAATTTGATTTTATTAAAGATCCAAAATATAACAAAGATGCTCTGATAATTAAAACTCAAGGTTTTATCAAATCCAAAACAAGATATCAAAGAAATCGTCAGTTCCCAGATGTGGCTCAAATGCTTTGGCCGTTTCAATATAATATTGCATTGAAAGTTGATGACCAAAACGCAAGTATCATTAATTACTTGCCAAAAAACAAAACAGATTCGATTGATGTCAAAGAAACACTAGGTTACGCGATTGGGGGTACATTTAAACCGGATCCTTCTTTAAATATTAATGCCTCCGTCAACTATATGAAGTCAATCAGTTATAACCAATCAAGTTATGTCAGTGAAGTAGAGAACCAAAACTCTAAAAATGTAGCATGGGGCGTTAAAGCAAATGAATTTAATATTGATGGCAATAAAATATCTGCCTATGATAAATACCTCTTTTTCGGTGGAAATTCTATACGTAAGACGCCAAGAGATTTCTTTGTACCGGATAATCAATTGCCACCGCTTGTATTAAGTGGCTTTAATCCATCATTCTTAACTACAATCTCACATGATAAAGATACAAGCGAAACTTCAGAAATCGAAATTTCATTAGGTAGAAATCTAGATGTAACAAGTGTTTGGAGACATATACCGGGATCTCATGCAAGTTACATTGACACAAGTAGAACACATAATGCATTTACTAATCGTAATTTTAAAGTTAAATACCTAGTTAACTGGAAAACACACGAAATAAAAGTGAAAGGTAAGAATTAATTATGAAATTAAATCAATTAATTAAAACAACAGTCGTCACTTCAGCAGCATTCTTATTACTTTCAACAAATGTATTTGCAAACCAGGACCTCCAGCCAGTAAAAATGGAAAAACCTGACTCGAATACAACCATTTATAAAACAACAGCTACTGCAGATGCAGATCGATTTAATATATCACAAATTTTAAACTTAAATTTTATTGAAGATAAAAATTATAATAAAGATACGCTGATTGTTAAAGCATCAGGTAATATTTATTCTGGTTATTTAAGACCAAATCCGAACGATTACAATTATTCTGTTCTTCCTTGGGGTGGTAAATATAATGTTACTTTAAATGCATTAAAAGGGGATTCAACAACGGTTGTTGATTACGCACCTAAAAATCAAACTGATAGCTTTCAAGTCCAAAATACATTAAGTTACGGAGGCGGTGGAGATATCAATATCTCTAATAATCCAACAGGTAGCTTAAACGGAAAATATTCATTTTCTGAATCAATCAGTTATAAACAAGAAGATTATAGAACATATATCAATAGTGGTACAAACTACAAACAAGTCAGCTGGGGTGTTGAAGCGAATAAAATTATGAATAACGGCTGGGGTCCATATGGTAGAGATGCAGATGATAATGGTGGCACATATGGTAACGAATTATTTTTAGCGAAAAGAAACAGTAGTGCGAATGCAGGTCAAAACTTTATCCCAGACTATCAAATTCCTTTATTAGCACGTAGTAATTTTAACCCAGAATTTTTGAGTGTATTCACTCATAAAAAAAATGACCATAAAAAAACACAATTAAAAGTGACATATCAACGTGAAACAGACTTTTATGAAATTATATGGAATGGTTTTTTCTGGAGAGGTCATAACAGAAAGAACTATGATCCGAAAACATTTAATACAATTTACGAAATAGATTGGCAAAACCACACTGCTAAAGTAGTTAAATCTTGGACAGAAGGCTACTAAAAATAATAAAAGCTACAGGCGCTATTAGATATTTTCATTAGTGCCTGTAGCTTTTATATATCAAAGGAGAAGAGGATAGACCATATAGAAAATGAAATACAAAATAAAATGCTTACCCAACACTTAGGCATGCGTTATCGTGTTGCTTTTTATTGTTTTATTTCACTTAAGAAGAGTATCTTTTAAATTAAGAAACGAAAATAAAATTATCAAAAAAATGATTTAAAATAAAACTATACAGATAGAGGAGGTGCATATCAATGAAAGAATTATTTGATTCAATTACAAACATCGTTACTTCAGCAATCGGGCATGACTGGACAAGCATGGGTGCAGCAATCGTAGCAACAGTACAACATGGTGTAGAATTAGTGACTAAAATCTTTGGAATTGGATAATGTTCAAACCTTTATAGCAATTAAGAAATGATGCTTTAAAATTTCTTAATTGCTATTTTTGTGCCGAAATTTAGTCAGACTGAACGCCATAACGTAAGCATTGGTTTTAGGAGATTTCTCTGTAAATGTCTAGTATTTAAAAAAATTGTGATATTATCATTGAGTAATGAAATATTTTAAAAGTCTTCAAATTCATATGATATGCTGATTGAACCAAATAAAACAAGTAATGTATTTAAAAAAATGACATCCAATTAAAAAGTTAAATCATATCAACAAATAAATGATTAAGAAATTTAATCACTATAAATATGATTGAAATTATATAGAACAAAGTTTTGTACACTATTTATTAATCAATTGTTAAACGCCTTAAGAATTGTTAAAGATTAATTAATCCTGATTTAATTAATCTTATTTTTAAACCAGTATATAATCAACATTCGCGACAAAAATAATTGGGAGATTAAATTATTGTTTGCGAATAAATTATTTATATTAAGGGAGATTAATTAATGAAAAAGAAGTTAGTTGTTTTATCAGCAAGTGCATTTCTCGCTTCACACTTTTTAGTAGGAGGTGAAGCATTTGCGATTGTTTCTGGGGAAGAAAATCCATATAAATCGAAAGCATTATCTATAATGGAGCGGAGCAATTCTTCATCGGTATCAGTAAACCAGTATAAAAACCATTTAGAAGATCTTATTCATAGGCTAACTATCTCTGGTTACGAAAAGTACGACGAGCCTGAATATGCAGAGGCAGTTAAAAAATATAAACAACGCTTTATGGCTGAAATGGAAGCAATGAATCAATTTTTAAAAGAAGAAAAAAAATAGAAAATAAAGCTAAAAATAAACGATATATGCTAAATGACGCTTTAGGTTTGACTCATCAAAGATACAAATCTATATATGAGGAGTTAATTCAAAATAAAAAAACTTTTGATGAAGAAATTGAAAGAGTAAGTAAAATTCATAAAGAATTAAATTTATTTAATGATGATTTACAATATGAAGCGGACATAAAGATAAACGAACTCGAAAATCAAATTTTGATGCTCGGTCAAGCATTTAAAAATGGTCATGCTGTTCAAAATTTATATAATAAATTAGATTTGACTATAGGCAATTTGGAAAAAGAAAGAGAAGAAAAAAGACCTGTAAACAAAAGAATGTTAGATAGAAAAGTTGAAGATTTAGAAACAATTATTGATGAATTTTTTGAGGAAATTAATTTAGCACGTCCTATTATGATACCTGCTTTGACAAATGAAAACGTAAATAATACAAGTATTAAATTAAAACTTAAGGAACAAGCAATACAAGCTAAAAAAGATAAAAATCTTAGACATCCTAGAGCCTTGAAACAAAAAACGGCTAAGGTACAAGCGCAATCTAACCGTTCAGAAGTTACACAACCATCGTTCAACATCATGGAAATTGAAGCACCACAAACAGTAAAACCACAACCTCCAGTTTATACTGAAACAACTGTGCATACACCAATGTCTGCTGCACCACAAATGAAACATGAGTCAACATATGAAGTGATTCAAGGCCGTAATTTTAAACCTTTAGCTACTGTTAACGGTGAACAAACAAGTGATAAAATGGAAACGCAAATGGATAGTGCACAGGTTGAAACTGAACATGTAGCGGCACCAGTTTCACAACAAGAGAATTCAAACGCACTTCAGTCAGAGGAACCGAAACAACCAACATTTGAAACGGAAACTGTCACTGAAAGTCATGTAGTTGATATTGATGAATCTACTACTTTCCAAAAATCAGGCTACTTGTATGGTTTGAGTCAAAGTGACACGTCTGGTTACACAGATAGAGAGAAACGTGCAATTAAACGTAATCATGTAAGAGAAGCGGAAGCGTTAGTGAATCAATATGTTGACACACACCGTTATCAAGACAGAATTGCTGCACAACAAAAAGTAAATATATTAAGTGAAGCACACCAAAATCGTTTTAATAAAATGATTAATAAAGCATATAACGGTCAATAAAATATAATATAAAATAATCATGAAAACCCTTATTTTAAGTAGCAAAACTAAAATAGGGGTTTAACTTATTAAATTTTTAGAACATAAGTTAATAATTATTTAAAAAATGGTTAATACTAAAATTCATAGTATCTCTATATAATTAAAAAGTCTTAAATGACACACTTTAGATGACAGCATACGAAGGAGAAGAATCATCATGAAAAAATCCACAATTATAAAAGTCAGCTTGGCTGTAGGTATTTTAACAACTGGTGTTGGGATACAAAGTCATGCGGCAGCATTTGCTAGTGAGGGGAGTATTCAATTCAATAAAGAAGCGCAAGATTTAAAATCATATTATTCTAAATCAAGTTTTGAATATTACAATGTTTCAGGTTATACAACTAATAAAAAGCTAGAAGTTATAACACCACAAAGTGTACTTTTAACAATTACATTAGACGGTAATGATATTAAAAAATATCAAGATGAAGAAAAACAACATGAGGGCTTAGATGTTTTTGTTGTGCCAGAGGGTACTGATAAAAGTGCTGAAATTAAATCAATAGGCGGTATTACTGAGACAAACCAAAAAGTATATCGTGATTATGTAAAAAGACCTAATATTATTGTAAACCAAAAAAATAGTGATTTTATTTCTTCATCAAGCATCAATGATTTTTCAATTAAAAAAGAAGAAGTTTCTTTAAAAGAATTAGATTTTAAACTTCGTAAAAAGCTTATTGATAATTACGGATTATATAAAAATGGCTTAAATGAAGGTAAAATTGTCATCAAATTAGGCGATAAAGATACAGACAAAATGACTATAGAGTTAAACAAAAAATTACAACAACACCGTATGAGTGACACGGTAGATGTAAGCAAAATCCAACAAATTACTATAGACCTATAAAACTTAATAGTTCTATTGATTATAGATAAAAAAAGGGGCAAAGCAGCATTTGTTTTGCTTCTTTTTTTTTGTAAATTAACTAAATTTATAGTCCAAAAATTGTCAGTGTATAATTCAATTTGATAATGACTGAGTTAAAGTGATGTAAAAGCATCACACAACTAATAACTATTTCGTTTTATAACAAACTTAATTCTATATTAATATTATATATATTAAATTGAAATTAATGGATATTTAATATACTGTTAATTCCATATTTATGAAATTAACTTTATAATAAAAGTGCATCTAGATGAAGTGAAAAGAAAGACGTCGATGAACAGTTCATTAACAAGTAAGGCTACATGTATTTTGAAAACCAAACAAATAGAGAATGGAGAGAAACACATGAAAAATAGCGTACTACTTAAATCGTTAATAGCTGTAACAGTAATGACAACTGCAACTGGAAGTGCATTATATGTAGGAAATGGTATAACACACGAGGCAAAAGCACAACAAGAGAACCCAAATGCAGGTCATTTTCACAAAGAAGTTGATGGGAAAAGTCTAAATTTTGAAGACGTACTAACTAAAGATAATCTGACACCTAAAGGGTTAGCAGAAGAAATAACTAAGAAACTTACTGATGCAGGTTTAAAACCTGAAGATTATAGCTTTACTTTGAAAGTTAAGACTAAAAATGGTGCTACAATTAATGGTTCGGGTGATGTATCTGGATCAGACCTTTCTAACCAAACAAGTGCCTTTAATCCAACGCAAGATACTATTGAAGAGTTCACAATAACTAAGAAATAAAAATAGAATAAGTTTAATACACTTTAAGCTACCTATACATGTCACTGGGTAGCTTTTTTATTTTGGCTTCCACGAATTAGTATACTTTGAATACATAGCCTTTTAACGATTGGCTCTTTAAGGTTTTTAGTGTTATATTACCCATTGAAGTAGATTTCTATAGGAATGTTATGAATTAACACATTTTTTATATTGTATCGTTATTTTCATAATTAGTGATTAACTTTTATGGATGAACTTGGGGGGATTTATATGAATGATGAACAAAATCAAATGCATAAAATTCAAGAGGAAGAAATTTTAAAGTTAACCAATCAATTTGTGAATAAGATCTTTAAGCATTATAATCAAGGCGATTTTAATGCGAAAAGAGGGTTTTTGAATCGCCAAGAGATTCGCAAACCTTTTAATTTGTCCTCGATTCAATATCAAGGTCGGCCAATCGAAGAAGTTATGAAAGAAGAAATCGATGCGTTAGAATTGGATGCGAATTTACGACACCCTAGATATTATGGTTTTATCCCGGGACCGGCGGAGTATGTATCGTGGTTAGGAGATATGATTGCGACATCTTACAATTCTCACGTAGGTGGATGGCATTTAGCGCCTGGTGCAAGTGCAATGGAAAAAGAGGTCATTCATTGGGCGATTCAGCAAGTAGGTTTAAAAGGTGAGCATGCAGGAGGCATTCTTGAATCAGGAGGAACGATGGCTGGTTTTACGGCACTGGCTGCCGCAAGAGATGCTAAAGTTTCAGTTAATGATATTTCTAAAGCGACTGTATATATGACGCGACAAACACATACTGCCAATCACAAGGCATTACATTTATTAGGGATACCCAAAGAAAATTGGCGTTACGTTGATACAGAGAATTTTCGGATGGAAAGTGACGATTTAGAACGACAAATACAGGCTGATCAAGAGAAAGGTTTAATCCCGATTATTGTCATTGGAACATGTGGAACGACCAATACAGGTGCTATAGATCCGTTAGATCAAATTGCTCGAATTTGCGAAAAATATCAATTGTGGTTTCATGTTGATGGTGCCTATGGTGCATCAGTCGTTCTTTCAGATCAACGTCATTTAGCGAAAGGCATTGAAAAAGCAGATTCGATTGTATGGGATGGACATAAATGGTTGTACCAAATCTATGGTATTGCGTTTTGCCTTGTAAAAGATATCCGATATTTGCTAAATACATATCGTGCTGGAGGAGAATACCTACAAGACGTAGAGTCTACAACGGATAAACCTGATTGGTGGGATATGGGGCCTGAATTAACAAGACCTGCACGGGGACCTCGATTGTGGATGACGTTACAAACGTTTGGTACTGAAAAAATATCTGCAATGATCAATCAATCTATGACATATGCAGAGTGGTTTGAAGCACAAGTGAAACAATCTAAACGTTTAGAACTTGTAACAGCAGCGAGTCTTGGCATTGTCACATTTAAAGTAAAAGCTGAGCGTCGAGAGGAATCTGAAAGAAAAAATCTATTGTTATCAGAAACGCTAAGAAAATACAATATTGCAGGTATATTTACGACAATGTTAAATGATGAGAATGTTTTAAGAATCTGTACAATTAGTCCAGAAGAAAGTTTAGAAGATTTTAAAGACATGTATCAAAGTATTGAAAACACAATGGATAAATTAGGAATGTAGTAAAGTAAGACTGATGAACGTTACTGTTAAAGTAAAAAAAGCGATATGTATGCTAAATTTTTATTTCTAAATTAATTCTAAAAATTTAACACAAACCAAATAAACACACCTTAAATTATTGCAAATATAAACTTTTTATTAACTATTTCAAATAATATTGTCTTTCATATCATCACGTTATACAATTGCGCTTAGTGTAATCGGTAATATTGCGCAATAAAAACGAGATGGAGAGAAAAAGTGAATAATCAACAAAAATTTGGAATTAGAAAATATAAATTTGGGGCAGCATCTATATTATTAGGGACAATGTTTATCGTTGGTATTGGTCAAAATAATGAAGCAGAGGCATCAGAAGAAGCAAAGCCCGCTATAGCAGTTGAAACTGGGAAGTCAACTGCAGAATCAACACCACAATCCACTGACGCAAATAAAGCAACTGAGAATAACGAACAAGCGCAATTCGCTCTTCAAAATGAGGAAAAAGTAGACTCAGTAAAAGAAGAAGTCACACCTCAAGCTGTTTCAACACAGCCAGTTGAAACTAAAAATGAAGAAGCGGCAGTATTAAGCAATAAAAAGGAAGAAAAAGTCCAAGCTGAACCGCTAAAGTCACAAGTCGCACCTGTCAAAAATGAAGAAAAAATAGAAGCACAAGCAAATCCAGCACAGTTAACTGACAACAAACAAGAGGCAGATCAAAGTAAAGTAGCAAAAAATATTTCAACAGAACTTCAAGAAGTGAAAGTTGATTTAACAAATGTTAATAATACACAAGCTATCAATCCACAAAAAGCGGAAAGATTAAACTTAAAATTAAATGCGAAATTACCTGAAAATACAAGAAGTGGTGATTTCTTCGAAGTAGAACTGTCAGATAATATCAACACGAATGGTATATCCGTTGATAAAAAAGCAGCAAATATTTTATTAGAAGGTCAATCTGACGTATTAGCACAAAGTGAAGTAGTAGGTAATAAGATTAAATATACGTTTACTGATGTTGTCAATAATAAATCAAATGTGAACGTCAACTTAGAATTACCTTTATTTATTGATACAAGCAAAGTTTTAAATAATGAAAACATCAATGTAAAAGCAGAAGTAGGAAGACATAAATCCGAGAAAAACTTGAATGTAAATTATTTAAATCCAGTCACAGCTACAAATATTTCTAGTTTAAAAGGCGCTTTTATCACATTAGATAAAGCAAATCATAAATTCACACATATCACATATATTAATCCACTTGCAAAATCATACAATTTACAAAAAGTCACTTTCACAAATGACAAAAATAGTGGGATTGATTTTGGAAAACAAAGCTTGAAAATTTATGAAATAACTAATGGCTCAAAACCAAATCAAAGTATGCGCAATCATCTTGAATCATTGAATAATGTAACTTCAAATTTCAAAATTGCTTCAAATCAGAATCGATTAGAAATCACACCACTTACAGATAGCAGAGTGGAAAGACCTTTAATTGCCGTATTAGAAGGCGAATTTGATGGCAACCGAGATATCAGTTTAAAAGTGACGCAAAATTCTATTGAGGATTATTGGAAATACAGAAATTACCCTGTAACTTTAAACTGGATTGATGGCATTCAACTTCATTCTGGTAAAGGTCAAGGAAATGGTGAAAATATTCCTGTTCCACCTGTAGTACCTGTACCACCACAACCTGAAATCATCATAGAAGGCGGAAATGTGATTAATACAGTTGAAGATTCAATTCCAAATGATGTTATTCATGGTATGAATACAGGTGTAGATACTGAAATTGAAGAACATGGAAATTTAATCTACCTTGAATCAGAACTTCCGAAAGAAATCGAACGTGGGCAACAGATGGGTATTCTATCATTTGAAGAAGATACAGTTGAACCAACCTACACAATTGGAGATTTCGTATGGGAAGATGGCGATCACAATGGTGTACAAAATGAAGGTGAAACAGGGCTAGCGAATGTCACTGTAACATTGAAAAATGAACAAGGTGAAGT
>NZ_PNRJ01000011.1:0-66826 GCF_011174885.1 Staphylococcus sp. 191
AAACGACAAACCCCATTGACCTTGGTTATTAGACAACTCAAGAACTTTAAACGTGTGATTGCTCCTACTTTACTGTTCTCTTCATTGACAACCAACTTCAGTTGCTTTTCAATGAATTTCGTTACACTCGTCATTACGCGTTCACCTGCACGTTTTGTGCGTACAAAGATGACAAAGTCATCGGCATAGCGTACAAAACGGTGTCCACGCTTTTCGAGTTCTTTATCCAGTTCATGTAGATAGATATTACATAGTAAGGGAGAGATAACGCCCCCTTGTGGTGCACCTATCTTTCTTTCTGCGACTTCGCCAGATAGGTCAATGGCACCTACTTGTAAACTTCTACGGATAAATGTGGAAATTGACTTATCTTGAACATGGCGTTCGAACAAATACATGAGCTTATCATGATTCAACATGTCAAAGCACTGTTTCAAATCGCAATCCACGGCTATTTTATAGCCTTCTTCGTAGTAGGTAGCACATTGCTTAAGTGCTGTTCCTGTGCTACGATTAGGTCTGAAACCATGGCTGTGATTTGAAAATGTTCGGTCGATGCCTGGTTCAATCACTTGTCTAATGGCTTGTTGTATGACCCTGTCTCTAGCGACAGGGATACCAAGCACACGCATTTTCCCATTTGATTTGGGAATTTGAACTTTTCGAACTGCTTGAGGTTGATATGAACCATCAAGCAGTTTTTTCGTTATCTGTGAAAAGTACTGCGCAAAGTGAGCATGAAGTTCACTGACTTTCATGCCGTCAATTCCAGGAGCGCCATTGTTTTTCTTAACCTTCTTGATAGCTTTTTCTATGTTGTTTGGTCTTACAACAAGCTCCATCAGTGATGGAGACTTACGATACATTTCTTTCATTTCACCTAAGATTTACTGTACACACTTATGTATTCTTTTTCGTTCCACTACTTATCCTTCCATAAGCTGCCGGTTGAAAACCGTATTCTGCACGTCGTAAACCTGTAACCTCCAATCTTTACTTTGTATTGAATATTGTTCAGTCCTTCGGTACATTTTCCCTACTATGACTTCTGCTGACTTCTCATCATTCGTTGTTACTACGGTAAAAGTACCGCTGATGAGACCTCCCCGGGTAAGACGTAACCACTTTCCACTCATGTCACCGCATCATTTACTATATAGAATTCGGGTAGTGTCGGACTTTATCTTGTATAGCAGATTCATCCATTCTACATAGCCTCAGTATGATATTTCTGTTCGTCAGTGCGAGTGTTTGCGTCCGACTTCCTTCAGATTCCACTTCACAATGGACACCCTTGTCTTTCGCTAACAGTTCCTACTCCCAAGCCTGTAACGGACTTTCACCGTCAAGTTGTTACCCATGCCGGGCGCACTATAAAAAATGGGTAGAGATTTTCTCATCTCTACCCATAATATCCTATCAATATATTTGTGATCCGCGCTGATTGGGACGAATATACTCATGAGATTCATACTTTTTAATTCACAGTGCTGTTACGATAATCCCATTTTCTCTTCTACAACATCAGCGATGCGTTGTGCATAATTATACGCCTCTTCATCTGTTTTAGCCTCGACCATCACACGCACAAGCGATTCAGTACCTGACGGACGAACCAATATACGGCCTTCACCGTTCATTTCAGTTTTAACTTGTTCAATAATGGCTTTAACATCTTCATTTTGTTCAACAGCGTGTTTATCTGTCACACGAACATTCACGAGGCGTTGCGGATATTTTGTCATTTGATTTGCAAGTTGACTCAACTTTTTACCAGAACGTTTAACAACTGCAGCAAGTTGAACACCTGTTAAGAGTCCGTCACCTGTTGTATTGTAGTCCATTAAAACGATATGACCTGATTGTTCTCCACCTAAATTGTAGTGACCACGACGCATTTCTTCGACAACGTAGCGATCGCCTACTTTTGTTTTATTGGATTGGATACCTTCTGCTTCTAATGCTTTATAAAAGCCTAAATTACTCATCACAGTAGAAACAATCATATTCTCATTTAATTCTTGGTTTTTAGACATTTCTTGTCCAAGAATAAACATAATTTGGTCCCCATCCACGACTTGTCCTTGTTCGTCAACTGCAATTAAACGGTCACCATCACCATCAAATGCAAGTCCAAAGTCACTGCCTGTTTCAACAACGGTTTTAGCCAATGTTTCAGGATGTGTTGAACCTACTTGATCGTTAATATTATAACCATCAGGGTTACAGCCAATTGTCACGGTGTCCGCTTCGAGATCACCAAAAAGGAATGGCGCCAATCCAGCAGTTGATCCGTGTGCACCGTCTAATACAATTTTAAGACCTTCTAAATTAACTTCGACAGTTGATTTTAAATAACTTAAATATTTTTGTGCACCTTCAAAGTAGTCGGATGTATGAACAATCGCCGTGCCTGTTGGACGTGGTAAATCAGGGTTAGATTCATCTAACAATGCTTCAATTTCAAGTTCTTGTTCATCAGAAAGTTTGAATCCATCTGAACCAAAAAACTTAATACCATTATCTTCTACAGGATTATGTGAGGCAGAAATCATCACACCTAATTCTGCGCCCATATCTCTCGTTAAATATGCGACACCTGGTGTGGAAATCACACCTAAGCGCATCACCTCTGCACCGATAGAAACTAAGCCGGCGATTAACGCATGCTCTAACATTTCTCCAGATACACGCGTATCTTTTCCAACAAGTACGCGTGGATGCTCCGTGTGCTCATTGTGCGCTAAAACATAGCCACCATAACGTCCTAATTTAAATGCCAATTCTGGTGTTAATTCTTGGTTTGCTATTCCCCTTACACCATCAGTGCCAAAGTATTTACCCATAAATCATATCTCCTTTTACTCTCATTCATCACTGTACTTTAATTTTTGCTTTAACCTTATCTGGTTCTAGCTTTGTCACATTTTCAGGTAGTGTTAATTTAACTTCTTTTTCTGTGTCACTTGTAATGCCATTGACATCAATTTCACCAGAAACTTCAGATATATCTTGTAAAGCTTCTCGATTACCAAAAATCTCAATTTCTTTTGTATCTAATGAAACGTCAGCAACTTTTAATCCATTGGTTGGATTTCCTTTTGTCGATACATCAAGCTTCACTTTTTTTGAATAAGATTCGACATCTGCCGTAAGTTCAACCGTTGATGGCTCAATTTGAACATCGAGCTTATTCATATTTTTATCAAATACGGCTACATTAGCGTCGCCTGTCGTTTTTTCTTTAATATCATTTTCATTGCGGAAACTTGCCTTAACGAAAGCAATACGGTCCAATTGTTCTTTACCACCAATCACTTTGACAGTGTGTGGTGTTACAGAAGCATCCTTAAGTTTGAAATTTGAATCTATCACATAAGGACTCACATTCGGTTCAACCGCATACGTTTTTGTTTCTTTCTTTTCGACAGACAATGTCGCCTCTTTCGGATAAACGTGATAGTTAATATCTTTATCTAATCCACGCACTTGGAATTCTAACGTATGCTCTCCTGGTTGGATATCAGATGCATCTAATACCACTTTAATATCTCCAGTTTTTTGAGCTTGTAAAACTTTAGATTGTGGACCTGTTAACTCAACATCAACGGTGTCAGGTGCCCCAGAGACGTATAGATTTTTATCATTATTGATGACCTCTACGTGTGCGTTTTTAATTGTTTTATTCCCGTTATTCGAAATATTATCAGTACTGAAAGATGTACCAAAAACATTATTCACCGATAAAAACAATAATAAAGCGAGTATAAATGCAAAGAAACGTAAACCCCATTTAGATTCAAACATTTAATTCACACCTTTCTTTGCAAAGTGTACACCGAACCAATGTTCAGAGAGTAACTCTTCAAAAACTTCTACTGAAATATCTTTACGCAATTTTCCATCAAATGTTACAGAAATAGATCCAGTCTCTTCTGAAACAACGACAGTAAATGCATCTGACACTTCAGAAATACCCACCGCTGCACGATGTCGTGTGCCTAAACTCTTTGAAATCTTCGGACTATCCGACAAAGGCAAGTAGCTTGCAGCTGTAGCGATTTTATCACCTTGTATAATCATTGCGCCATCATGCAATGGTGTATTAGGAATAAAAACATTGGTCAATAGTTCTTGAGAAATCTCTGAGTGCATTGGAATACCCGTCTCTATGTAATCTTGTAAACCTGTTTCTTTTTCAAACACAATTAATGCACCGATGCGACGTTTTGCCATGTACTGTACGGCTTTAGACACAGAATCAACAAGTTTGGGTACTTCTACCGAAGATGTCGTCGAATAGCGCTTAAATAAACTCCCTCTCCCAAGTTGTTCAAGCGCGCGTCTAATCTCCGGCTGAAAAATAACAATGATGGCTAAAAATCCCCATTGCATTACTAAATCAAACAATTTTGAAGTCGTCGTTAACTGTAAATATTCACTAATTGCTTTTCCAACAAGTATAAATAATATTCCTTTTAATAATTGAATTGCTTTAGTCCCTTTAAAGACTGTAATCAGTAGATAAATGACATACCATACAATTAATAAATCTAGAATACCTGTTATGACCTCAAGTGTGCTTAAATTTTCTAAGAGGTTAGAAATCTGCATAGTATCTCCTCCGGTAATCTATTCCCATAACAAATATTATACCAATGTTTATGCTTATTTGTCATATCGTGTCAAAAACATTCTATCATGAATCAATGCGTGAAGTGTCTTATCACTGTATCATTTCTCATAAAATGAAACAAGGCTTGAGTGAGCCCCACTCAAACCTTGTATTAAAAATAGTATGAACAATCATACACAAATTTTAGTTTGCATTGACGGTTTTAACAATTTACAATAGTGTCTCCCCAAAAAAAGAGCCTAACAACGCAACTGCTTGTTCAGCTGTACGATTTTCTATATCTAATAATGGGTTCACCTCTACAATATCAAGAGAAGTAATCAAACCAGATTGATAAAGTAATTCTAAAGCGAGATGGCTTTCTCGATAGGTCAAACCTCCTGGAACTTTCGTGCCCGTCCCAGGCACTTCACTTGGATCTAAAGCATCAACGTCGAGCGATAGATGTATACCATCTGTTTTAGATTGTAAATATGTAATACTTTCTTTTACGATAGCTTGAATCCCTCTCTCATCGATATCTGCCATCGTATAAGTCCTGATTTGGTGCTTTTTGATATACTCCCGTTCACCATAATCCAAATCTCTCATTCCTATTAACACAATATTTTCAGGCTTCACTTTTGGCGCAAAACCACCGATTTCGACTAATTGCTGATCTCCTTCGCCAGCGAGTATACGTAATGGCATCCCATGTACATTGCCTGATGGAGACTCTTCTGGAATATTCAAATCGCCATGTGCATCATACCAAATAACACCAAGACGAGAATAATGCTGTGCGACACCTGATATAGAGCCAATCGCCAACGAGTGGTCACCTCCTAAAATAACAGGAAAGTGATTATTTTTAATACTTGTAACTACACGGTCATGCAATGCTTTCGAGAAAGAAAGGATCTCATCATAATTTTGAAGTCCTTGTTGTGACGACTTGAATTTTTCTATATCTAGCTTTGGTGCTTCTACATTTCCGCTATCAATAACATGATGGCCAATCGCTTTTAAGCGTGGCAACACACCCGCATAACGTATTGCATCTGGTCCTAAATCAACACCGAGCTTCTTTTGTCCAAAAGTTGTAGGTGCACCTATTAATTCAATTATCTTTGTCATATGACAACTCCCCTTTTCTTATCTTGATGATTAAATAAACTTATATCCGCTTATTTTAATATAGCTCGCATACATAAACAGAATAATTGTTTCTTAATCTGAATACAAGCTTTCATGTATAAATAAAATGTACTTCAGTGATGCACTTTGGACAGATTATACATTAAATAAAGGTCCTCTTGGGTTAAGGAGGCTTTTAATTATAGGGAGAACTGCGCTCTTTTTGTTTTAAAAATGAGACTGGGACATAAATCCTAAAATAAATAGCGCTAAGACGATTTCAACAGTAAATCGTCTTAGCGTCCCTCTTTTTAAGATAAAACTTATATTACACAAAAAACCATTTTGACATCCTCGAGCTTATGCTTAAATTAACCCAAATTAAGTTGAGAATTCAGCCCCTAAGCAAGCGAGCTTATGAAGATAAGGCTATCAAATATTATATGTTCCGAACACATTCAGGTTAGAAGGCTATTTAGTGGTGTAGCACCAAACATTTCTAAAACTTAAAAAACCTTATCTCTATTGAGATAAGGTCTGTAGTGAGCCATAGAGGATTCGAACCTCTGACCCTCTGATTAAAAGTCAGATGCTCTACCAACTGAGCTAATGGCTCTAATGGCTGGGCTAGCTGGATTCGAACCAGCGCGTGACGGAGTCAAAGTCCGTTGCCTTACCGCTTGGCTATAGCCCATAAATGGTGGAGGGGGGCAGATTCGAACTGCCGAACCCGAAGGAGCGGATTTACAGTCCGCCGCGTTTAGCCACTTCGCTACCCCTCCAAGACATAATGCCGGCCAGAGGACTTGAACCCCCAACCTACTGATTACAAGTCAGTTGCTCTACCAATTGAGCTAGGCCGGCAAAAAGTGGTTCAGGACGGAATCGAACCGCCGACACAAGGATTTTCAGTCCTTTGCTCTACCGACTGAGCTACTGAACCATAATAATAATGGCGGTCCCGACGGGAATCGAACCCGCGATCTCCTGCGTGACAGGCAGGCGTGTTAAACCGCTCCACTACGGGACCTTTAAAAATAATTGCGGGAGGCGGATTTGAACCACCGACCTTCGGGTTATGAGCCCGACGAGCTACCGAACTGCTCCATCCCGCGGTAATAATATTTATAATGGCGGAGGAAGAGGGATTCGAACCCCCGCGAGCCGTTAAGCCCCTGTCGGTTTTCAAGACCGATCCCTTCAGCCAGACTTGGGTATTCCTCCGTGTAACGAGCACATAAATATATTATTATAGCTCGTTCACATTGTCAACAAGAATTTTACAAAAATGATACAAAACTTTTTTCATTAATATCATTAATATATTGATGGACTGAAGCAGCCACTTCACGCCCTTCTTTGATTGCCCAAACGACTAAACTTTGACCTCTTCGTGCATCACCAGCTGCAAAGTATTTCGCTTGATTTGTCTGATAATCCTTAGTATCAGCCACTATTTTTTGTCGTTCTACTTTCAAATTTAAGGCATGTGCAAGCCGAGGTTCTACACCTTCAAAACCAATCGCAAGTAACACAAGATTCGCAGGGATAAAAATTTCTCGATCATCACCTACGATTGTACCGTCAGCTCTATCTTGTTGGACTTGCGCGTATATACCGCGCACATTTCCGTTTCCATCCAAATCAAAGCGCATCGTTTGAATACCATATGCACGGGGTTCTTGACCATATTTTGCTTCATACTCTTGGTGCGCATAATCTTTTTTCAATACAGGTTGCGCTAATGGCCAACTGTAATTCATTTCAAAACGTTCTGGTTTTCGAGCTTTACGGTTAAATTGAACAATAGATTCACAGCCATCTCGTAATGCAGTTGCGACACAGTCGGCACCTGTGTCTCCATCACCGATGACGACTACCTTTTTCCCTTTTGCTGTAATCGTTTGTGTATCCAACTCGCCTAATAAAAGTTGTGTTTGTTCAGTTAAATAGTCCATTGCGAAGTGAATACCTTGTCCCATACGTCCTTCTAGTGGTAAGTCACGTGCTTTTTCAGCACCTGTACAAACAACAATGGCATCATATTGTTGATCCAATTCACTTTTAGTAATGTCTTTTCCAACTTCCACATTACATTTAAATGTGATACCCGCTTCTTCTAACAAACGAACGCGTCGAAATACGACCTTTTTATCTAGTTTCATATTAGGGATACCATAAGTCAGCAAGCCGCCGGGTCTCGCATTTTTTTCATAAACGACTACGGTATATCCTAATGCGTTGAGCTCTTCAGCGGCAGCTAACCCAGCCGGGCCGCTTCCGATGATCGCCATTTTTTCATCTCGTCGTTGTTCTGGTTGACGTGCTTTGACCCATCCTTGCTCAAACGCTTCATCAATGATTGTTCTTTCAATACCTTTAATAGCGACAGATTCGCGATTAATCTTCATTACACATGATGCTTCACAAGGTGCAGGGCAAACGTACCCTGTAAAGTCAGGAAAATTATTTGTTTCTGATAAACGCGCATAAGCATTTTTAAAGTCACCGCGGTATGTGAGATCATTCCACTCAGGTACATAGTTCCCGAGTGGACAACCAACAGTTTCACGTCCTACGAGTTCACCGACCTGACAGAATGGCGTACCACAATCCATGCAACGCGCCCCTTGCTGTTGTGCCTCTTCTTTTGTAAAACGTGATTGATATGCTTCATAGTTTTCAATACGTGTTGTTAAAGGAACTTCCGCGAGCTTTTGTTTGTGATATTTCATAAAACCTTTAAATTCACCCATAGTTAGCCTCCTTTAGTACACTGGAATACGTTCTTCTTGCGTAGTTCCTTCTATAGATCCATTATCATTGAAAGCAGCTAATAGCGCTTCATCCTGTGATGTCGTCCGTTGCTGATGATAGTGAATTTTTTGCACCATTTTCTTATAATCTTTAGGAATTACTTTTACACATGCTTTTAATTTCGCATCAAAATCAGATAAAATGGCAGCCGCTTTTTGACTGTCTGTATATTTCAAGTGACGTTGAATCATCGCTTTTAGCATTTCTTTCTCTTCCTCATCCACAACTTCATCAAAATCAAGTGAATCCAATTGATTCTGTGCTTTGAAAGTAGCAACATCTGATGGGAAAATGTAACTCACGCCACCACTCATACCTTGACCAAAGTTTTTACCTACATCACCTAAAATGACCACACGGCCTCCTGTCATATATTCAAGACCATGGTCTCCTACACCTTCGACGACAACGTGGACACCACTATTACGAATGCAAAAACGTTCGCCCGCGCGACCATTAATATAAGCTTCTCCTTGCGTCGCACCGTAAAAACAAACGTTACCTACAATAATTTCATTTTCACGTGCAACATTCGGTGCATCAATGACAATCTTACCACCTGATAGCCCTTTACCTACATAGTCATTTGCATCTCCAGTATGTTGAAGTGTCAAACCTTTCGGCATCCATGCCCCTAAACTTTGACCACCATGTCCTGTCGTTTTTGCAACAATGGTATCCTCTGGCAAACCTTTCAAACCGTAATTCCGCGTAATTTCACTACCTGTGATCACGCCCACATTACGTTGTTCATTTACAATTTCAAATTGTCCGACAAAGTGTGTTCCTGCTTCAATATATGGTTTTGCGGCTGGCAACAACTGGTTCAAGTCAAAACCATGTTCTAATCCATGCTGTTGTTCAATCACTTTTGTACGTGTACCTTCATTTTGATGAAGTAAAGTTTCTAATTTCATCTCTCTTGCTTTAGGATGATGATAAGCGACAGAAGAACGTTTGAGTAAGTCTGTACGTCCAACCAGTTCATCCACTGTTCGAACACCTAATTCAGCCATGATTTCTCTTAATTCTTCGGCCACAAACCGCATATAATTAACCACATATTGCGCTTTACCAGTATAAAGCTTACGTAAATCACCATTTTGTGTCGCAATACCTACTGGGCAAGTATCTTTGTGACATACACGCATCATGATGCATCCTAGGACGACCAATGGCGCTGTCGCAAATCCAAACTCTTCAGCACCAAGCATACAAGCATAGGCGACATCTCGTCCTGTTAATAACTTTCCATCTGTTTCTAAACGGACACGTGATCGTAAATCATTCAACATGAGGGTTTGATGTGTTTCAGCAAGACCTAGCTCCCACGGCAATCCCGCGTGTTGAATACTCGTTTTCGGCGAAGCACCTGTTCCGCCATCAAAACCACTGATGACAATTTTATCAGCAAATGCTTTTGCCACACCGGCCGCAATTGTTCCGACCCCAGATTTAGAAACCAATTTAACTGTAATATCCGCATCACGATTAACATTTTTCAAATCGTGAATTAACTGTGCAAGATCTTCTATAGAATAGATATCATGATGAGGGGGTGGTGATATCAAACCGATTCCCGGTGTCGAACCTCGAACTTCTGCAATCCACGGATAAACTTTACTGCCTGGTAGCTGGCCCCCTTCCCCTGGTTTAGCACCTTGCGCAACTTTAATTTGAATCTCTTTCGCATGTTGTAAATAATGGCTCGTCACCCCAAAACGGCCTGAGGCAACCTGTTTAATCGCACTTTTGTAATCGCGGCCATCTTCTCTCTCTTCGTAACGTGAGCGTGCTTCTCCTCCTTCACCACTATTACTTTTTCCGCCCAATTGATTCATGGCTTCTGCAAGCGTTTGGTGGGCTTCTTGAGAGATAGAACCATAACTCATTGCACCTGTTTTAAAGCGTTTAACAATTTCGTCGACCGCTTCCACCTGTTCAATATCAATTGATTGTTGCGCTTTAAATGTGAATAAATCACGAATGTGACTACTTGTTTGTTCATTCGCCACTTTAGAAAAAGCTTTAAATTGTGCATAGTCATTCTCGCGACAAGCATGTTGTAACAATCGTATTGTTGTCGGATTAAATGTATGATGTTGTCCTTGTTGGCGCCATTGGAAAGTGCTTCCTGGGTCAAGCGTTTGACCTTCCACCGTTTGACGCGCTTTATTTTCTGCATCTAAAGTTTCAATTGAAATACCTGATAATTTCGAAGTTGTCCCCGTAAAATATCGATCAACCAGTCTCTCAGATAACCCTACTGCCTCGAATATTTGTGCCCCTTGGTAACTTTGTACCGTTGAGATTCCCATTTTAGCCATCACTTTAATCAGACCTTCAGACAGTACCGCATTATAACGTGCTACATTTTCAGCAACAGTGCCCTCAAGACGTCCTTGGGTCGTTAAATCAGCAACCGTATGTTGTGCTAAATAAGGCACTACTGCATTCGCACCATATCCAACTAAACAAGCGAGGTGATGTACCTCACGCGTTTCCCCAGAACTCACCACTAAGCTGGTCTGCATTCGTAAGTTTTCACGAATGAGGTGTTGATGTATAGCACTTAAAGCCAATAAGGCAGGCATTGCAAAAGTATCACTTTGACGAACATCACTGTCATCTAATACAATTACTGTCGCCCCGCGTCTTACTTCTTGAACCACATGATCCCCTAACGCTTCTAATGCCGTCTCTAGACCCTCTGTATATCCGGTTGAAAGATAGGATGTTTTTAGTGTTTTAGCAACTTCATCCAATTGTGCATGTGTTAACACAGGATGCTTTAACTGAACGCGTTGTAACGCCTCTGGACTAGGATTCAACAAGTTCCCTTCTCCACCTAAATAACTGAGCTCACTTGTAACAATTTTTTCTCTATAAGCATCTATCGGCGGATTTGTCACTTGCGCAAATAACTGTTTGAAGTAATTGAATAGTGACTCGGGCCGATGATTTAACACGGCTAAAGGGGCATCGTAACCCATCGCGCCGATAGGATCTTTACCACCTGACACTAATTCCGTTAAATATTTATCTAGTTCTTCTTTTGTATAGCCATATCGCTTTTGCATCGCGAAAGCTTCGTCTGTTGATAATTTATCGTCTTGATAAGGAATTGTTTCCAAATTAAGGTTAAGTTGGTGTGTTTCAAGCCATTCATGGTACGGATATTGTTGTGCGATTGTTGTTTTCAGTTCATAGTTTTCAATCACTTTATGTTGATTAAAATCGACTAAAAGTAATTTTCCTGGGTTCAACTGTCCTTTAAATGCTACGTCTGCTTCATCTACATCAACGACACCGACTTCCGAAGAAAATACAATTTCGTTCTGCTTTGTAATCGTATAGCGACCCGGACGCAAACCATTTCTATCTGTTAGTGCCCCTAGCTTGTCGCCATCGCAAAACGAAATCATAGTTGGACCGTCCCAAGGTTCCATTAAATAGCTATAAAATTCATAAAAGGCCCGAACTTTCGGATCATTGCTTTTGTTATATAGCCAAGGTTCCGGAATGAGTAGCATGGCTGCTTGCTCAGGTGGCATCGCTAAACTTAAAAATTCAAGCGCATTATCAACAATTGCCGAGTCGCTTCCTGTTTCATCAAGTATCTCTTCCACTTTCTCATGTTCTTCGCCAAAAACAGTCTCGATTAAACGACGTTGACGTGCACGCATCCAATTCACATTTCCTCTAATTGTATTAATTTCACCATTATGCATAAGCAAGCGATTCGGATGGGCGCGTTCCCAACTTGGAAAAGTATTCGTACTGAAACGGGAATGTACTGAACCAAACTTGGATACATAGTCTTGTTGTTGTAAATCGATATAAAGACGTTTAATTTGATCTGAACGTAACCATCCTTTATAAACGATTGTTCGACGGGATAAGCTTGTAAAATAAAGGCCCAATCCCTGTTCATGACTATATTTTTCAATCTGTTTGCGAGAAAGATATAAGGCACGGTCGAAATTTTGGGCCTTCTGGTTTGAGACAAAGATTTGCTGAATGGCTGGCATCGTATCCGCTACGCGTGTAGCCAAGCATGTTATATCAACAGGCACTTCACGATAGCCCAACACTTGCAACCCTTCGCTTTCAAATATGGATGCAAATGCTGACGCGTGTGGAGTGTCAGAAATCAAGTCTCGTGAAAACATCATTCCAACAGCATAGGCGCCCTCTTTAGGAAGTGAAAATGATGTCACTTGGTTAAAATATTGATATGGAATCTCAGTCATAATGCCCGCGCCATCCCCAGTAATACCATCTGCGCTAATTCCTCCACGATGATCTAAGCGGCGTAACATTTCTAAAGATTTTTCAACAATAGCATGTGAACGTTCATTATTCATGTTGGCATAAAATCCAATACCACATGCATCGTGCTCTTCGCGACTGTCATAGAGTCCAATTTTTGTATAGTTAGAATTATTAGACATTTCTGACACCTCTCTTTAATAGTATTCTAACTATAGCGGAATCCTATTCATCACATCAATATATACTTGAGATGAAATCTATCTCATTTTGAGATAATATAAAAATGAAGGGGGAATTTTTATGGAGCTTAAACAGTTGAAATACTTTGTAGAAGTGGCTAAGCGTGAACACATTTCAGAAGCGGCACTCGAACTCAATGTTGCACAATCAGCAATTAGCCGACATATGCACAACCTAGAAGTCGAGTTAGGAACTTCGCTTTTTTATCGTAGTGGCCGCAACATTTTCTTAACGACTGAGGGGAAACAATTATTAAAACATGCGCAATCGATACTTGAGCAAGTGGATCACACATTATCTCAATTTCAAACACAAGTTCAACAAAAGCAAAGCGTTTTTACAATTGGCTATGTCAATGGTTCAATTGGCCAAATTTTACCACAAGTGTTACAAACCATCGAAACAGAACTGGCTTTATCACTTGTACCTACCTTATTAGATGAAGAAACAACTTTACCCTCCTTGCAATCACAAGATATCGACTTAGCCCTGACAACAGCAACCATTCATGATAATACACTAGAAAGCCTGCCCCTTTTTGAAGAAACATACGTGCTTTATGGGGGTACACACGCCCCTATCATGAACGTTCCTAATCCACCGCTCAGCTATATACTCAAACAACCTTTGTACATACACGAGCCTTTGCCTACTGACCTAAAATTATATTTAACAACACATGCTGAGACACCCGTACATATCATTAATAATCCGCAATTTGCACGATTTATTTTACAAAATCAAAAAGGCTTTGTACTTGCACCTGCTTTCATCAACTTATATAGTCAAAATCAACAGTGGAAAAAAATTTCATTGTCACATACAGATATCAAAAAAACATTTCACCTTGTATATCGACGAGATTTACAAAAACCATTATTAAATGAGGTCATTAAAATTATAATGACCCATACACAACAACGTTCGATTTATCACTAAGGAGACTTATTATGAAACAAAAACGTCATTTATGGAATTACTTTATCGCGATTTGTATTATTCTCGCGTTATTGGCAATTCTCTTCACTCGAGTGAACACCTCTTTTTATCGGATACCGATTGGAGAAGTCGTTCATGTCGACCAACATCACAGCGAAAAATCTGTTGATGATCAACATAATCGAGACACTAAATATCATGATGTCCTGAAAATTAAAGTTTTAAATACATCTAAAAAGGATCAAATTGTACACGTCGATCACCTATATAACGCTTCTCAAACCGAAGCACAGGCTTACCAAGTGGGCGATAAAGTACTACTCCATATAGATAAAGCAGGTAAAGATAACTTTATTATCGAAAAGAAACGCGATACTGTAATTGTCACAATTGTAAGCTTCTTTCTCATTGCACTAATCATTGTAGGGCACCGCATTGGCTTGCAATCGATTATTTCATTATTGATTAATTCTGTTGCGATTTTACTAGCCATTAGCCTGTATCACGCAAATACGAATCTCAATTTGTTTCTATTGATGTCCGGAGCTATAGTTATAGCAACCACCTTAACGCTTTGGCTCGTCATCGGTTGGTCTATGCGTACCGTTGTCACCATTCTTAGTACATTGTTAGGCACCTTTATTTGTATATTTATCGCATGGTCTGTTATTTCACTCACAAATAGCCAAGGGATTAAATATGAAACCATGAGCTTTTTGACAATTCAACCTAAAACAGTCTTTTTAACCTCTGTTATGGTAGGGACTTTAGGCGCAGTTATGGACGTGGCTATTACAATATCTAGTGGTATGTATGAAGTGCTACAACGGGCGCCTCATATTTCAACTGAGCGTTGGGTTTTGGCCGGCCGTAATATCGGACAGGATATCATGGGAACAATGACAAATATTTTATTATTTTCTTATCTCGCAGGTAGCCTCCCAATGCTCTTACTTTATTTAAAAAATGGGAATACCCTCACCTATAGTATTTCTATGAACTGGTCTTTAGAAGTTTCACGTGCCATTACAGGCGGTATAGGTATCGTCTTAACAATTCCATTAACAATCCTACTCATGCAAGTATGGTTGAAATGGTTAGGAGGCAAGCATCAATGAACGCAATTGTGATATTAAGTTTAATTTTACTCATACTGATGCTCGTTTTTGGAGGCCGCAGTGGCTTCGTTTCGTTTTTAACACTGTTTTTAAATTTTATTGTACTTTTCATTGCGATATTATTTATCGTATTTCGCGCGCCAATTTATTTAGTCACGTTTGTCTTTTGTATCATCATCGCTGTGATTAATCTTTTTCTACTTAACAAGTTCAATATAAAGACACTTGCAGCGTTCATTTCTAGTATCGTGACGACTTTATTAATGATTGCTGCGATTTATCTCTCCGTTCACTGGGGCCATTTACAAGGTTTTACGCAAGAAGAGCAAGACGAAACCTATGTCTTTTCATTGAATATTGGGATTGATATGGAGCAGTTTATGATTTTTACAGTCATTCTCGCCGTCATTGCTGCAGTGATTGACTTAGCCATTACCATCAGCTCGCCTGTTTTTGAGTTACACGAAGCGAATCCTTCATTGACAAGGCGTGAACTCTTCCAATCAGGCATGCGTGTAGGACGTGAAATATTAGCCACTTCAGCGAATACGATTTATCTCGCATTACTCGGTGGCTCAATGACAATCGTCTTTTGGTTTTTCAATTTACACTATAGTTTCGGTCATCTGATTAATGCGAAATTATTTGCACAAGAACTAGTAACTATCGTATTAGGCGGTATTGCCATAGCCGTTTGTATTCCAATCACTTCTATTATTACTGCATGGTTAGTGAAGCAATATCACCACTAAATCATCCTTATACAATTTCAAAAGCGTAAAGCAACAGGTTCGAGGCTGGGACATCATTCCCGGTCTCGCCTTTTCTTGTTTGAGTATATATTGAGTTAAACCTTCTCCCTCTAAAAAAGCGCGTTTAGAATGCTACTTATGCCCAGGTTCATGCCTTTTAACCGCTCAATTATTAATCGAAGCGCGTTTCGGGTAAAACTTATGACGAGGTGAAAAATAATGACAACGATTCATATCCACGGTGCACGACAAAACAACCTAAAAGATATTCACGTCAACATACCTAAACATCAGTTGACGGTTGTCACAGGAAGATCTGGTTCTGGTAAGTCGTCACTCGTTTTTAATACAATAGCAGCAGAATCCGAACGCTTATTAAACGAAACTTATTCAAGTTATATCCAACATCAACTCACACAATATGAAAAACCAGCCGTCGATCAAATTGAAAACTTACCTGTCGCAATGGTTATTAACCAGAAAAGGCTCGGCGGTAATTCTCGCTCCACAGTGGGTACAATATCAGATATTTACGCTTCTGTACGCTTATTATGGTCCCGTATCGGGGAACCTTTTGTCGGATATTCTGATATTTTTTCTTTCAATCACCCGAACGGAATGTGTGAAACATGCCAAGGACTTGGCTATGTTGAAGATATTGATTTGAACGAATTGATTGATTTCAATCGTTCTTTAAATGAAGGTGCAATACGTTTTCCTTCTTTTAAGCCAGACAGTTGGCGAGGAAAGCGTTATCGCTATTCTGGATTGTTTGATAATGATAAAAAATTAAAAGATTATACACCTGAAGAGTTTGATACATTTCTATATACAGAACCAACACGTTTGAAAAATCCCCCTCCAGAATGGCCTAAAACTGCAAAATTTGAAGGATTAATTCATCGTTTTCGTCGTTCGTTTTTAATCAATGATAATTTTGAGAAAAAACGCTTTCTAAAAGATGTCCAGCGCGTCGTTCATCAACATACATGTCCTGATTGTCACGGCCAACGCCTCAATCCAAAAGTGCTCAGTTGTAAAATCAACGGCTTAAGTATTGCAGACTTTACTGCATTAACGATAGATGAAGCGCTCGCTTTTTTAGAACAGCTTCAAAGTGACAAAGCCGCCTACATTATTGCACCATTAAAAAATCAGCTTCAGGCCTTACATGACATTGGTCTCAATTATTTAACCTTGAACCGTGAAACGCCTACATTATCTGGCGGTGAATCACAACGTATTAAACTGATTCGTCACCTGAATACACCGTTGACAGATTTAGTTTATATTATCGATGAGCCCAGTGTTGGATTACATCCTGCAGATATTGAAAAAATCAATGAAATCATGCTGAATATACGTGACAAAGGCAATACAGTGATTATTGTCGAACACGATCCTGATGTCATTAAAATTGCGGATCATATTATCGATATCGGTCCGGGGGCAGGTAAAAACGGTGGACAAGTTACTTTTGAAGGGACCTATGAGCAACTCAAAAAATCAAACACAGATACAGGACGTGCATTGACGCGCACACATCAACTTAAGCCTGCAGTCGCTCATTACCAAGATTGGTTTCATCTCAATCATATCAGTCATAATAATTTACAAGATGTGTCTGTCTCTATCCCTCAAAACGCACAGACTGTTATTACCGGTGTGGCAGGTTCAGGAAAAAGCTCCTTAATTAAAAGTGGCTTTGTACAAAACCCGAATGCAATTTTCATCAATCAAAAAGGGGTTCACGCATCTAGCCGCTCCAATTTATTAACGTATATGGGCGTATTTGATGAAGTTCGTACCTTTTTCAGCCAAAACACAGGTTTGAAAAAGGCGATGTTTAGTTATAATTCTGATGGCGCTTGTCCAAATTGCAACGGTAAAGGGGTACTCAAAACAGAACTTGCCTTTATGCCGTCATTTTCTCAAACATGCGAAGTATGTCACGGTACGCGCTACCGTCCAGAGGTATTAGAAGCAAAAGTCGAGGGGTATTCTATTGCAGATGTATTAGCACTTACTGTCGAAGAAGCCATCTCACTTTTCAAAGATGAGACAACCATTTCAAAATCCTTGATTGCACTCCAAAAAACAGGACTAAGCTATATGACTTTAGGACAATCATTAGACACACTATCTGGCGGTGAAATCCAGCGATTAAAACTGAGTCGCTATATGACCGA
Source organism: Staphylococcus sp. 191 (assembly GCF_011174885.1). Taxonomy (NCBI): domain Bacteria; kingdom Bacillati; phylum Bacillota; class Bacilli; order Caryophanales; family Staphylococcaceae; genus Staphylococcus; species Staphylococcus sp. 191. The sequence goes on from NZ_PNRJ01000011.1 coordinate 18,083, forward strand.
ACATGTTTCAGGAAAAATTTTTATTTTTGATGAGCCTACAACAGGCTTACATGAAGATGATATTCCTATTTTACAACAACGATTTGAACAACTTGTTCAAGATGGAAACACTGTGATTTTAATCGAACATAATTTAACAATGATGACCCAAGCAGATTGGTTAATTGATATTGGCCCGGGCGCTGGTACACAAGGCGGTCAGATTTTATTTAGTGGCCCGCCTCAACAATTGATTGAAACGACACATTCCGCAACAGCACAACATCTTGCCGACTATATCCATCGTCAGTCGTTTTAAAGCTTCATCTAATTTACGAGCATACGTATTATTTTCTAACATAAAAATATGGGTATGAGACTACGAAATCAAACTGATTTCTGGCTCACACCCATGTTTTTTTATAACATTATTATAAATAATTAGGCCATGCTACCTTTTGCTTTAATCACGATAGAATTACCTGGGTAAAACGCAACTTGTGTTGTTTTAGCATCAAAAATTTCTCCAGATTTTACATGATTGCGAATCGCTTTATCACTATGTTCTACTTTATCGACAAGTAATGTCAGATTAACTAATTTATTATGGTCATCAATGCCGATAATGACATCATTTTTTTCGTAATATGTGATGCCTTTTTTCGCATAATATTTTTTCAAGTCTTTTCCAAGTGCTTTTTCCACATCAGCACGTGTGGATTGACCTACTTTTAAACCTTCATATTTAAAGTTATCTGCTTTTAGTGCTTGATAAAAGTTTTTATCTTCTAAAGCATTGTTAGACTTATAATTAAATACACCTTTGTAAGTGTAGTATGGGGCTTTTTGCGCTGTTGCCGCATGCGCATCCGTAGGCAGTTGTGCTCCTACTGATGTTGCACCTAATAGTGTCCCCACAGATAAACTTGTTGCAATGACTACTTTTGTCATTTGATTCATTTTGTATCACTCCTCTATATTTCTCGACACAATCCAAACTGAATAAGATGACTCAATCATTCTCATATTAATCAAGTTCAAAAATTTACTCAATTTGCCTACAATTCAATCATTGATATATTAAATTGTTTCTTGATTAAATGATAACAAATTCATGTCATACTTTCACTTACAACAGTTTACGCTATGCAATATCCCTTTTCATCAGCCCTGAGTTGGGTATTTTAACCATTTTAGTATATTAAATGATTATTGGAACGCGAAAAATGATATCGCCCACACCCATTTTAAGTTTCCGAAAAGTCGTTTAACTCACACTATATAAAAGATACTAAAGGCGGATCGATTGATAAAGCGTAGCCCTCTACCTTTTGCTTAAAAATGGCGATAATTGGCAGTGTGTAGAGGTTATAAGCGTACAATGTATATATAAAGTTACCAAAAATGGTATACTATGTAGCATAATTCAATATAGATGGGGGTTATTATTCTATGGCAAAAAAACCTAAAAAAACGTTAAGTCTCTTATCAGGCGCATTGTCTGGCGCGAGCATCATTGTCGATGCTTACAACACTTATATCTATCGTTCAAAAAACAAAAAATTGAGCTATATTTCTATTGGCATCGGTGTAGCAGATGTACTGCTTGATTTTTACTTGTCATTCGGTGCCAAAAGCAAAGCTGGAAAAGCATGGTCTATGTTTTCAATAGGACGCCAAGTCTATAGCTCTGTGCAAAAACTTAAAGAAATTCAAGCGCGTTCATAATTTGTGAGAATGAGGCAGCTGACTTGGATTGGGCACAACTTGTGACTAACAACTGCGCAATCCAAATGTCGTCTGTCTCATGTTTTAGTTTTAATGATAAGCTTTATAAATAATCCGCCATGGCCCTTGATACATCAATTTATAAATATTTTCGACTTGTTCATCAATTGTACTCCGTGCCTCATCCATCACCCAAGCGCGCATTAACGACCACATACTCCCCAAAACAAAAGCATGGAAATATCGAAATGGAATCCCTGCTATCTCCTTGTCATTAGGTAAGAAACTTTTCAAATTAAGCGCAATCATTTCTCCAATCTTCTGTTCAATTTCATAATTGCGTCCCATGGTTAATAAAACACGATACCGATCAAGATCATCGTGCATGATTGTTAAAACTGCTCGTGGTATCTCTTTGAACACGATTGCTGCTTCCTCATCATTCTCAACTGCTTTAAGACGCACTATTTTCTCATTAAAATTGATTTGCATCTGCTCAATCATTTCTTGTTCAATTTGATCGAGTAAATCATACTTATCTAAAAAATGTTGATAAAATGTAGCACGATTGATATCTGCAACATCTGCAATTTGATTCACGGTAATTTTATCTAACTTTTCCGTTTTCAAAAGTGTAATCATCGCATTTTTTATTGCCGCTTTCGTTTTACGAACTCTTCTATCCATCAAAATAATCTCCTTTACACAACAATTTCATACTATATGTTGGTTAATCAGCAATTTGCCATCAATTGAACATTGTATCTATTTTAATATCTATTATAATAACATCACGAACAATAAACAACACAATGTTGCATAAAGGAGGTCATTTTATGAGTAATCGTAAATTATGGATTGTACCGCTCATTACGGTAACCATTTTATTAATTTTAGCTACTGCATTTTATCCTGCATATAACCCAAAACCTAGCAACGTTCCTATGGCGATTGTTAATTTAGATAAAGGGACACACATACAAGATAAAGAAATCAATATTGGTAAAAAATTAACAGAAAAATTGAAAGACAACAAAAATGAAGAAATTCAATGGCATGAAGTCAAAGATGCCAAAAAAGCGCAAGATGAAGTACGTAAAGGCACTTACGCTGGTGCAATTATTTTAGAAGATCATTTTTCAGAACATGCTTTAAGCCCTGCTCAAACAACCATCATGAAATCTAAACAAAAAGAACTCCAACAACAAGTTGAAGAAGGTAAAATACCTCCTCAACAAATTCAAAAAATAAAAGCGCAAATGGAGAAAAAAGGACAAAAAGCTCCTTCAAAAATAGAACAAGCCCAAATCAGTACTTACATTGATGAAGGAGGTCAAGGTCAACTTGCAAACGTAACAAAACAAGTCTTGAAACAAATCAGCACGAATATCAACCAACAAGTCAGTCATCAAAATGTTCAAGCACTTGCTCAAAGTAACGTCGATATCTCAGCTAAACAATTCGAACAGTTTTCTAACCCTGTCAACGTTGATCAGCATACATTCCATCCAATTGCATCACATCAAGCTAACGGTAATGCAGCTATGGTACTCTTTATGCCTGTATGGCTTGCATCAATGATTACAGCTGTCGTTTTATACTTTAATTTCAAAAACAGAAGTCAAATGTCATCTCGACGTCGTCAAACTTTAACAGGCGCGTTGACTATAGGTATAGATCTCATCGCAAGTTTTGCTGGAAGCTTTGCATATGTCTATTTCCTAAGTTACGTTATGAATTTCAACTTTCCAAATCCATTCGTAACCGCAAGCTTTATTGGTTTAGCTATCTCTGGTTTCTCATTGCTTATATTAGGATTAATGGTTTGGATTGGTATACTTGCAGCACCTGTATTTTTAATATTGGTATTCTTTTCTATGCAAGCCATTTTATTACCTATCCATATGGTGCCTAAATTTTATCAACAAAATATTTTACCGTGGAATCCTTTCAAATTATACACAACAGAGATTAAAAATTTAGTTTACCTACACCAACCATTAGAATGGAATTCAACAACTATTGTATTAATCAGTTTTATTCTATTTGGCATTATCTCAGTGTTAATCAGTCACTACACTAAAAAACACATTCCTTATGTGAATACGATTTAAATTAAAATATTTAACATTTAAAGGATGCCCTCTAACACACCCAGATTGCTAGAGGGTATCCTTTTTATGACAATCACTTCACGTGGAACAAAAATACATTTAATTCATTGTCCCGAATAGCTGAAATCGTTCGGGATAATAAGTTAATTGACTGAAGTAAAATAAAGAACCGGTTCTTTTGTATTAAAAATAGGACTGGTGATCCAATCAATCACCAGTCCTATTGAGTATAGAGCCAAAAAAGAGGATTTCACTCATCATACTGATGAATAAAATCCTTTTATATATTAATGGATATATTTAAAGTTCGCTACATTGTAACTTGGCACTGTACGATAAGTCAGTACACCTGGTCCAGCAGTAAAATTCATTTCAGAAACTAAAATACTACCATCTGGATTTACACGTTCAACGTATGAAACATGACCATAATAACCTAAGTCTGATTGTAAAATTGAACCTACTGTTGGGTTGCGGTCAATTGTGTAACCGTCACGCGCTGCATTATCGTCCCATGCATTAGCATTCCACCAGTAAGTACTGATGCCTAAACCAGCTTCCTTACGTTTGTTGAATACATACCACGTACATTGACCCCAGTCATAGTAATTTTCATGATTAAAGATGGGTGTTTGGTATTGGCGGTTAGGTGCTGTTGTTGTACCTGTAGAAGCCGCCGAACCTGAAACCTTTAATTTCTGACCTGGGAAGATTAAAAATGAATTTAATCCATTTAACTGCATAATGTTTTGATACGTTGTGCCATATTTTGAAGCGATTAATGATAATGAATCGCCTGGCTGTACTGTATAATATGTTGTCGCACCATTTGCTGCGGGTCTTGAAGGTTTAGATGGTGTTGTATGGTTAGGTGTAGATGCTGTGCCTTTAACTTTCAATTTTTGGCCTGGAAAAATTAAAAATGAATCCAAACCGTTTAAGTTCATGATATTTTGATAAGTAGTCCCATACTTTGAAGCAATAAGTGATAATGAATCGCCTGGTTGCACCGTATAATATGTAGTTGATCCAGAAGTTTTTGACGGTTTTTGACGACTTGGTGCAGAAACAGTTCCACTTACTTTCAGCTTTTGACCTGGATAAATCATAAAGCTATTTAACCCGTTCAATCGCATGATGTTTTGATATGTTGTTCCATAACGTGCAGCAATACTTGATAATGAGTCACCACTCACCACCGTATATGTTGATGAATTCCCCGAAGATGACACATGATTAGATCTACCTGCAGTACTTCCTGATACTTTTAATACTTGGTTCGGAAAGATTAAATTGGAACTCAAGTTATTATAAGATTTAAGTTGTGAAATCGTAATGTTGTATTTTGTTGCAATAGACCACAGCGAGTCACCTGCTTTAACACGGTATGTTGAAGCATTGGCATCCGCGGCTACCATTGCAGTAACAGCTGAAGTCCCTATCACTGCCGCAATGATTTTTTTATGCATTGATTTCCCTCCTTATTTAAGATAGTTATTATAAACACACCTATACATTGATAAAGTATACACCCAACACTATAAAAAATATATTTCCGTTATATGACATTATCATTACAAAAAAGAAGCCAAGGTAGAACATGACCTTAGCTTCCATAACCCCTTAAATATCAATTTATTGCATACGTCTTAAATATTCATGATTCGATTACCTATACGGTGAATACAGTCGCCTTTTAACAAACTGTATTTCAATCAAATGCCTACTTTACAGCTGATCTAATGCCTGTTTTAAATCTGCTACAATATCATTCGTATCTTCAATACCTAAAGATAATCTAACTAACCCATCAGCAATCCCCTCTTTAGCGCGCACATCTGCTGGTATAGATGCATGTGTCATAAGACTTGGTACAGAAATTAAACTTTCCACTGCACCTAAACTTTCCGCTAATGTGAAATATTGCGTTTGTTTAACCAAATATTTCGCCTTTTCTACATCAGACACTTCAAACGACACAATACCTGTCGTGCCGTCCGCTTGTGCTTGATGAATTTCATAATTTAAGTGTGTTGTTAGACTTGGATGATAAACAGCTTTAACATTCTGATGTTGATTCAGCATTTCTACGACAGCTAAGGCATTACGTTCAATTTGATCCATACGCAAACCTAAAGTTTTAATACCACGTACAAGAAGATAGCTGTCTTGTGGTCCAAGCACACCACCCGTAGAATTTTGAATAAAACCAATACGCTCTGCCAAGTCATCGTCATTAACTGCGACTAAACCTGCAACAACATCACTATGTCCCCCTAAATATTTAGTAGCTGAATGTACCACTATATCAGCGCCTAAAGTAAGTGGTGTTTGATAATAAGGTGTCATAAAGGTATTATCAACCACAGTCAATAATTGATACTGTTTTGCTAATTCGCTCACTGCTTGAATATCTGTCACTCTCAATAATGGGTTAGACGGTGTCTCAATAAAGAGCATTTTCGTTTGATCGTTAATTTTTGCTTCGATGTTTTTAACATCAGTTGTATTTACAAAATCAAATTCGATACCGTATCTTGTAAAGACTTTTGTCATGGCACGATATGTTCCTCCATAAACATCTGACCCGACAATAATATGATCGCCTTGATCTAAAAGCATTAAGACTGCACTGATAGCGGCCATACCTGAACCAAAGGCAAAACCATGTTGACCACGTTCTAAATCAGCAATCAACGACTCTAGAGCTGAACGCGTTGGATTTGCGGTACGTGAATATTCATAACCTTGTCTTAATGCGCCGATTGCATCTTGTTCGTAAGTACTTGTTTGATATATCGGTGTGGTTACTGCACCTGTATATAGATCTGTCGTATTTCCACCATGTACTAATAATGTTTTTTTATTCATTTAAATCTCCTCCATATTGAAATATTTTTTTCGACATATAACGGTCACTTCCATCCGGAAAAATGACGACAATCTTACCCTTTTGAATACGTTGCGCCACTTGAAGTGCGCCTTCTAACGCTGCACCCGACGAACTACCCGCTAATATCCCTTCATATTTGGCGAGTTGTTTCACATGCTCAAATGCCACTTCATCAGAAACCACTTCAACGGCATCAATCCATTCTTTTTTCAAAAATTGAGGCCATACCTCTACACCGATGCCCTCAGTATCGTGGCTTCCCTTTTCTTGTCCACTTAAAATAGATCCTTTTGGCTCAACAACAACGGATTTAACACCATAAGGTTGTAAAGATTCAGCGACACCAGAAAACGTGCCTCCTGAACCTGCCCCTGCCACAAAGTAATCCAAATTCGGTATCGCTTCAATAATTTCTACCGCAAGCGTCTCTCTGTAGGCGTCTGGATTATCTGATGTTTCGAATTGGTTTGTATAATACGCACCTGTACGCTTCGCAAAGTTTTCTGCTGCTTGGCGCGCACCTAACATCCCTTCCTCTTTCGGTGTACGATGAATACGTGCGCCTAATGCACGCATAATATCAATTTTTTCCTCTGAAAACCCCTCTGGCGCAAAAATGACACATTGGATTTGATAATGGTTTGCGACGATTGCAAGTCCAATACCTGTATTACCTGCAGTGGCCTCAACAACCGTATCTCCAGATTGAATTCGTCCTTCTTCTATCGCATGTTCAATTAAATACTTTCCAAGTCGATCTTTTACACTGCCCCCCGGATTATACATCTCGAGTTTCGCATAAATTTGAACATCGTCATTACTATAATGTTCTAATTGCACAAGCGGTGTATGCCCAATTAAATCGAAATTCCTCAAAATTGCGCCTCCTCAATCCATTCACTAACTTAATTCTTAGTTATTCAATATGAATTATAGGTTAAATTATAATGAGATTCAATGTAAAGGCAATCAATTTTTATATTCATATTTTTCTGATAATTTAAATGAGGTTTTGCGTTATAATATATAATAAAGATAAAGGAGGCTAAAATTGTGGAAATCATCTCAAAAACAACGCTGACATCGGAAGACATTCAGCAACTTTATAAGCTATATCAAGATATTGGTTGGTTTGGCCATACGCCCGAAAATATTGGAGTCATTTACAATGCAAGCACACATATTTTTGTAGCTGTCCACCAACAAAAAATCGTTGGCTGTGCCCGTGCCCTTTCTGACGGTGTTTTCAATGCTGCTATATATGATGTGATTGTCCATCCACGCTATCAACGGCAAGGGATTGGTAAAAAGCTTTTACATCAACTTTGCGACACCTTTCGTTCAGTTTCCTGTATTCATCTCATTTCGACTATCGGGCATACTGATTTTTATGAATCTTGTGGGTTTAAATTATTAAAAACGGGCATGGGAATTTATCAAAAAGAAAATTTAGCTGAAACTTATTTGTACAAATGAAGGAGGGAGAGGAATGCGTATTGATACGAAATTAGGAACAATTTATGGCAAATCATATGCAGGTTTTGACGTTTTTAAAGGTATTCCTTACGCACAACCGCCAACAGGCGCTTTACGCTTTAAACATGCACAGCCCGTTACACATTACGAAAATGACCTCTATGCGACAGAATTTGGTCATACTCCGATACAACCCTTTAATTCACTTGAAGCTTTTTTCTCTCCTTTTCAAGAAACACCTCAACAAAGTGAAGATTGTCTCACATTAAATATTTGGCGTCCTCAATCTAAACGCGATCAACTTCTACCTGTCATTATTTTTATTTACGGTGGAAGCTTTGTGAATGGTCATAGTGCCCAAGATATATATCAACCCCAAGCGATTGTCCAACAAGAGGACGTCATCGTTGTCACATTCAATTACCGATTAGGTGCTTTAGGTTTTTTAGACTGGTCTGCAATTCATTCTGACTGGCAAGCAAACAATGGACTTTCTGATCAAATCTGTGCATTAAAGTGGGTCTATGCGCATATTTCCAGCTTTGGTGGCGATCCGCAGCGTCTCACACTGATGGGACAATCCGCAGGCGCAATGAGTATTGAGGCACTGTTACGCATGCGAAGTGTCAGACCAATGATTCGACATGCGGTACTGTTAAGCGGCATATTACAACTCGATACGCCATACGCCGCACAACAAAAAGCGCAAATATTCAACACATCAAAGCATCGACACTTCCCCAATCAAACATGGCAAGCGTTAGATAGCGACGCTATTTTAACGTTGATGGATGCGCATCAGTCAAATTATGGTCCTTCAAAAGGGCTAGAATTAATTTATCAACCTGTTGCGTCAAAGGAGATTGAACCCCATTATGACCTTGTCGATACACCTGTTTTATTAGGTATCACATCATCAGAAGGTGATATCTATATTAAAAATGAACAAAAAAAATTAGACCCTTTGCAATTTCAAGCGATTTTGAATCGTGCTGGTTTACCAATACCGGACCTTCATGAGATGATGACAGCACAACAACAACGTCGACTTATCACAGATTTCTATTTTAAACAGCCGTTTCTCGACCTTTTTCACACACTTTCAAAAACAGCACCCACTTGGAAAGCTGAGTTTAATTGGTTTCGTCCTGATCACCCACGCTATGCTTCGACTTATCATATCTTAGATTTAATTTTTTGGATGGGACGACTCGATATTTTAGAAGCAAATGGTTTAACCCTCACTTCACATGAAAAACAACTAAGCCACCGCATGATTCACGATTTATGCCATTTTGCAAAATATGGCGAACTGAGACAGCATCAATATTATATGTAAATTTCTTCTTGTCATTCATTTAAAAAGCGTGATTGCCTGCCTCTCATCATTGAGGCAAGTTCAACCACGCTTCTTTATATTGAACCTTATTAATCAGAAATGTGCTATAAGACAAAAATGTCGAAATTAATCTGTTCAAACGAATTGTAAAATAAATACTGCTAAAATAATACATGGCAATATCCATTTTACTAATATATACCATGGATAAAATAGTTTAAGACGGTGATCACCAAATGCCTCTCTTAATGTCTCTTTTTTAACCTTATGACCAATTGCTAATGTTGAAGCAAGTGCGCCAATAGGGAGCAAAATATTTGAAACAAGAAAATCCATATTATCAAAAAGTGTACCTGCACCAAATGTTAATCCGCTTAAGCTACTGAATGACAACATTGCCGGTATACTTATCATGACCACACCTGCACCTACAAGCGTCGTCATTTTGAGGCGTTTTCGATTATCATTGCGTGTCAAATTAGAGATATTTAACTCTAGCAATGAAATTGAAGAGGTCAGTGCTGCAAACAAAAAGAGGACAAGGAAAATAATATAAAATAACGTACCAAATTGAATTTTTTCAAAAACAAGGGGTAACACTTTGAATAATAAACCAGGACCCTCTTTAGGCTGATAGCCAAAAGCCTGTAATGCCGGAAATATAGCTAGCCCCGCTAAAATGGCGATAACAATATTCATAGCAACAATCGTAATTGCAGACCGCTTAATTGGCATTTCTTTAGGTGCGTAACTTGCATATGTCATCATACCAGTCGTACCTAATGATAGTGCGAAAAAGGATTGGCCTAACGCAAATAAAATAGAATCCATCGTTATATCTGTCACGCGTGGTTCAAATAAAAAGCGCACCCCTTCCATAGCACCTTTTAAAGAAAGCGATTGGGCAACAATGACAATTAAAAAGACAAACAGCAGCGGCATCATCACTTTAGATGCCTTTTCTAAACCTTTTTCAACGCCTAGCATAACGATTAAACAAGTCAGTCCTATAAATATAAGCTGTCCTATCAATGTATAGGCAGGTTGGCTAATGATTGATTCAAAACGTATATCGCTCAAATGCGCGGGGCCAAGATGGATCCATTGAAGTCCTACGATTCCAATATAGACTACAATCCAACCCCCAATTACACTGTAAAAACCGAACAACAAAAATACTGTTAGATTGCCAATCCAACCGATACTATTAAGCCATTTTTGGCCCGTTAACTTTCCAAATAATCGTGTTGTATAGGTTCTACCTAATTTACCCACCGCAAATTCCATAATCAGAAAAGGGAGACCTATTAAAATAGTGAATAAAACAAACATGAATAAAAAAGCGCCGCCGCCATACATCCCTGCCATATATGGAAACTTCCACAATGCGCCTAAACCAATTGCGGAGCCTGCACTCGCTAAAATAAATCCCGTCGACGATTTCCACTGTGACTTTTGTGACAATACCTTTCACCCTTTCACTTTAATGCGTTGAATCGTTTAAGCATACTTTGAAAATATAACATATTCATTGCTCAAGAACAATCTTCTGCGACTATTTATTGAAATGGTCAATGAAATTTCAAATAGCGATTGATTCATCACTTTAATTTGATATGATTAAAGTGAATAAAAGGGGTGAGAAATCATGTCAGAAAAATTGAAAGAACGCATTTATTTAATCGCGATTATTATTAGTACTTTATGTGTTATTTCTTCTGTGTTATTCAGCCTAAGTCCTGCCATTACTGCAGCAGTCACTTTTATTTCTATCATTATATTTGCGATATTGTATTTTGTTGTACCAACTAAAAATCAAAATACACGTAATTTAAAATAATTTAACCGCTATGCATGTAGAAGGACTGGGAGATAAGGTTTCAATTTCCTAAAAAACACCCCAAAATTCATTCAAACGATTTTGAGGTGTTTTTTTTATTTTGGCTAGGTTACGTCCTAGACTTTGTTTTTTTATTTTTTGAGTATATTTAAAAAGAGGACTGTAAATATTTTTCGATATAGAATGCCGACTCTTCAATCGAGCGATATTCTGTGTTAATCACGGTTGCATTCAACTTTTTGAATACTTCTTCCGCATAAGCCAACTCAACTTTGATCCGTTTTAAATCGTTATAATTGGCTTGGCCGTCGATGCCTAATATTTTCATTCGCTCTGTTCGAATGTTCATAATATATTGTGGGCTCGCTGTTAAGCCAAATACTTTAATTTGTTTCTTTTTAATCGTCTCGTATGGGATTGTCACTTCGGGAACTAGCGGTATATTCGCAATTTTATAGCCTTTATTTGCTAAGTACATGCTTAATGGCGTCTTAGATGTACGTGAAACACCTACAATAAGTGCATCCGCTTCACCTATATCCGTAAAATGCTTGCCATCATCATATTTAACCGAGTATTCAATCGCATCAATACGCTTGAAGTAATCATCATCTAATTTTCGAATCATCCCTGTTTCTTTCGTAGGAATATGACCCGTTTGCGCTTGAATATGGTGAAGGAGCGACGACATATAATCTATATATGGAATTTGATATTGGTTTGCATACGCTTGTCCCATGACATTATATTCTTCTGTCACTAGCGTCGTAACGACAATCGCATCTCTTTCTTTTGCTAACTTTAACACATGAACTAACTCTTCCTCGCTTTTGATAAACGAAAACTTTTTAATTTCAATTTGCGTCAAATCTGGAAATTGACTGACACCGGCATGTACCATACGTTGTGCCGTTTCACCTAGTGAATCAGATACGATAAAAATCGTCAATTGCCTTTTCTCCATAGCCTTATCGCTCGCTCTCAACGACACTTTGTGCGGTAGCTAAAATGGCTCCTGGTACGCGGAAAGGTGAACATGATACATAATCAATCGCCATTTTGTTAAAGTGATGAATTGATTTAGGATCGCCTCCTAACTCTCCACATACACCAATTTTGATTGATTCATTGACCTGTTTTGCTTGGTCAACAGCCATTTTAATCAATGCACCTACCCCATTAACATCTAAAGTTTGGAATGGATCAACTTCTAAAATTTGTTGATTTAAGTATTCATTGATGAATTTTCCAGCGTCATCACGAGAAAAACCATACGTTAACTGTGTTAAATCATTCGTACCAAAACTAAAGAAATCACACACTTCAGCAAGTTCATTTGCAATCATACATGCACGCGGTGTTTCAATCATTGTTCCCATTAAAAAGTGCAATGTCTGATCTGTTGTTGTTTCAATACGTTGGATGGCTTCCACAATTTGTGTCTGTAAAATTTTAAATTCTTCTACTGTAGATACAAGTGGAATCATAATTTCTGGTTGGCAATGGATTCCCTCTTGCTGTAATTGTGCCACACTATTCATAATTGCTTCTGCTTGCATCACATAAAGCTCTGGATAGGTAATGGCTAATCGACAACCGCGATGGCCCAGCATAGGGTTTGTTTCGTGTAACTCTAATATACGTTTGTTTAATTTTTCTACTGGAATGGCCAATTGTTGTGCTACATTTTGAATTTCATCTTCTGATTTTGGTAAAAACTCATGTAAAGGTGGGTCTAATAAACGAACAATCGTTGGACGCTCGCCTGATAAACGGAAAATCTGTTCGAAATCTTCTGTTTGGTAAGCACGTATTTTATCTAAAGCCGCCTTTCTCGTTGCATCATCTGAAGATAAAATAAAGCGACGCATTTCTACAAGACGCTCTGCACCAAAAAACATATGCTCAGTGCGAACTAAACCAATTCCTTTAGCATTAAATTGATAACCAGCTTCAATGTCTGGCGTTGTTTCAGCATTCATACGGACATTGAGGCGGGCCACGTCTTCTGCCCATTGCATAAATTGTTCAAAAGCTTCACTATGTTCAGCACTTGTTGTTTCAATTTCACCAACATAAAGGTCGCCTTTTGCACCATCAACAGATACCATATCGCCTTCTTGCAGTGTTTTTCCCGCATACGATACGATTTTTTCTTTTGTATTGATTTCAAGATCTGAACAGCCTGTCACACAACATTTCCCCATACCGCGCGCGACAACAGCAGCGTGAGATGTCATTCCTCCGTGTGTTGTAACAATGGCTTCACTTGCGATCATCCCTTCAATATCTTCAGGAGATGTTTCGGGACGCATTAAAATGACTTTTTCTCCTTGCTCCGCTTGCAATTGCGCTGCTTCGGCTGAGAAAACAATCTTACCTGTTGCAGCACCCGGGCTTGCAGGTAATCCCGCTTTAGATATCACTTCAGCGACTTCAAGTGCTTCATCTTTAAAAGTAGGATGTAACAATGTATCAATCGATTTCACATCTACTTTATGCATTGCTTCTTCTTTTGAGATGACGCCTTCTTCTACAAGTTCCACTGCAATTTGAATTGCCGCTTTAGCTGTGCGCTTACCGTTACGCGTTTGTAAAATATACAGTTTTTCATTTTCTATTGTAAATTCAATATCTTGCATATCTTTATAATGGGCTTCAAGTTGTTCTGAAACTTCGACGAAAGCTTGATGTACGTGTGGCATTTGCGCTTGTAATGTTGCAATATCTTTCGGCGTCCGTATCCCCGCTACCACATCTTCTCCTTGCGCATTTAATAAGTATTCACCAAATAATTGCGCCTCTCCTGTCACAGGATTACGTGTAAACGCCACCCCTGTTCCACTTTTAGGGCCACTATTACCAAAAACCATTTCTTGAACATTAACCGCTGTACCGATATCATGTGGAATCTCATTCAAATCACGATACACACGCGCACGATCGTTATCCCATGATTTAAATACAGCTTCAATTGCTTCTCGTAGTTGGTCTATAGGGGCTTGTGGGAATGGTTTGTAAACTTCTTCAATATAAACAGTTTTATAATGCTCACATATCTCTTTCAAACCTTCTGCTGGGATATCTGCATCATTTTCGTAGCCATGTGACTGTTTATACGCATTAAAATATGTATCGAAAGCAGACATCGGAATGTGATATACAACTTCACCAAACATTTGTAATAGGCGTCTATAACAATCGTATGAAAAACGTGCATCTCCAGTTTTAGCTGCCAGTTTTTCAACATTTTCATCATTTAATCCTAAATTTAAAATTGTATCCATCATACCGGGCATTGAAATTTTCGCGCCACTCCGAACCGAAACAAGTAACAAATGATCATTTGATGAAAAAGCCTTGCCCGTTCTCTCTGAAAAAGCTGCGAGTTGGGTTTCTAATTGATTTTGAACCTCATCAGCAAGTTTTTCTCCATTTTTTAAGTATTCAATACAAGCTTCAGTTGTAATGGTAAAACCATCAGGAACAGGCAATCCTAAGCGCTTCATTTCAGATAAATTCGCACCTTTGCCACCTAATAAATCTTTCATATCTTTTTGCCCTTCATCAAAAGCATAGACGTATTTTGTCATACTTTACCACCTCATTAACGTTTAATATGTCATACTAATTAATAAAAGTATGTCATATTAAAACTAAAAACACAATCAAAAATATAAGAATCATTTGATATTTTTATTTTTTGTCATAAATTCGAGAAATAATTATTTTTACTAGACCTAATATTCACTATCAACTTTGTTTTAACGTTTCAAAACCAGCCATTTAATATAAATACGGATGATTAACAAATTAAAAAGGAACCATCATTAGATTTTTAACCTGATTCCATTTAATACAAAGGCGTAAAGAAATGAAAAAGATATTCGTCACAGGCGCAACTGGCCTCATTGGTATGAAGTTAACACAACGCTTAATTCAAGAAGGGTATGAGGTTGCTGGTTTTACAACTTCGCAAAACGGTAAAGCACGCTTGGAACAACTCGGCGCAAAAGCCTGGATTGGTAATATCCTCGAGCCAAAAACAATAGAACCTGCATTGAGAGATTTCAAACCTGACGTTATCATGCATCAAATTACAGATTTAAAAAATGTCGATATGTCAGTAAATACAAAAGTTCGCATTGAAGGCACTCGAAATTTAGTGGATCTGACATTGAAATATAATATTCAGCATATCATTTCACAAAGTTTAGCCTCTATGTACGCACCTGGCACCTCATTAGCAGATGAGCAGACTACATTGGATACCGAATCTTCAGGAGATAGAAAAATAACCGTCGACGGTGTTATCGGTTTAGAAAAAGACAGTCAGCGTTTATCACATGCGGTCATTCTTAGATACGGAAGGATGTATGGTGAAGGGACTTGGTATGGTAAAGGCGGTATGATTTATAATCAATTTAAAGCAGGTAAGGTACAAGTTTCAAAAGGTTTTACCTCTTTTGTACATATTGAGGATACTGTAGAAGCAGCAGTTGCCGCACTTACGTTGGAGCCTGGTGGTTATAATATTACTGATGATGAACCCGTTGGCGGGGAAGAATGGGTAAAATGGTATGCCCAACAGCTTCAAGTTTCACCAGAAATTGAATTCTCCCCTGCTCAACCTTGCGAACGTGGTGCAAGCAATCAAAAATATAAAGCACACCAAGGGGCACTTCGTTATCCTTCTTGGTGTGATGGCATGGTCATGGATGAAAACTAATTTTACTTGAAAGATGTTCGCTATTTGCAAATGTTGACTCACAAAAGCAATTACATCACGAAAAATATTCAAATTCAATCCAACACCTCTACGATTGTCTGCATTATGACAATCATAGGGGTGTTTGTGTTTTTTTATTAAAAACAATCTTTTATCTTCATAATAGTTATACTTTCTTTGACCTTATATCTTAACGGTTTTAATTTTGAATTTTCTGATTTTTGAATATATGCTTATATTCAATATTTTGGATTTGCGGTAATAATCTATACGATTTTGACATAGAGAAAATTAAACTTGCTATAATAAACAATCCTCCACCTATTACTAATGTAAAATTAGTTCCTATACTCTTTATAAGCAAGCCGCCTATAAAACTACCGATTGGTAAAGATATTGCTGAAATACTTGTTATAATCGTAGTTAATCTAGCAAGCATATATTCAGGAATAACTTTTTGTTGAATAGAAGCTAGAGATATATTGCTTACGCTAATCGTTAAAAAGACTATTGGGAACAAGATGATAAAAGCGATACTAGGCATATAATTTATAATAACTAGCAATAAACCAGATATAACATTTAAAAGTATGAGCAACTTCCCATATCCAATATTCAATTTTTTTATAATTGGTGTAACTAAAGAACCTATAATTAAACCAATTGAAAATAATGCCATTAATAAACCGTAATAATATGATCCCCCTAAATAATTTGCTTTGAAAGAAATCCATGTATAGATAAGACCGAGTCCAAAATTGATAACACCACTCACTAACGCTACTATCAGTAATAAAGAGGACTTAATTTCTATGAGTCCTTCTTTCAAATTTTGTAAATATGTAAAATTGCTTTTCACTTCATTATTTAATTTAGGTATTTTTACATTAAACATAAAAAAACAAGCTACTAAAAATATAAACGCGTTAGTGAAGTATAATGGAACAAAAGCAACCATTGCCACAACGATACCACTTATCGAATTCATAATCACGTCTGTACCTTGATAAGCAACGCTCATAGCTGAATTAGCATTAATCAACTTTTCTTTTTTCACTAACAAAGGTATCGCTTTAGATTGCGCAGGATATCCTAGTTGTGTAAAAAACATTGCAATTGTTACTAAAGCCATCAAGCCATATACGTTCAAATAATCAATCAAGTATAAAAATGCAATTAATGATAATATTATACATTGTATAAACGGCGTGAACCTGAGCATTTTCTTTAAAGGCATCGCATCAACTAGAGGTCCAAATAAAAATGACATACATATAGGAATCATTAACAAAGTATTGGTTAAACCTACTAACAATGGGTTATGCGTCCATTGTAAGACCACCCATGTTGTAGCTACAAAATAAAGACTGTCGCCCGCATTTATCATAATTCTTCCCGCAATCAAATTAGAAAAAGACCTATTTTTATATAACCCTTCCAAAATCATTCACCCCCCTATTGATAATGATAATTGTAACACAATTCTGAAAACGGAGTGTTATTACTTTATAAATTACCGATTACAACTGTCGATTTTTTTCAAGTCACAAATAAAAATACACCTGTAAATCAAATGACTTTGTATAATTAAAATCATTTTTTATGAATACAACAATAATCATTGAATCATTTTTAAATATTCAAATTCAGTTCAATACTTCTATAATTATCTTCGCTCTGACAATCATAGAGTTATCTGTTTTTTTATTATCAAAAATTAAAATAACGGTCAGTGAATGTCTCACCAACCGTTCATATTAACAACTTCTTGTATTGAAAACATCATGTTGTGCTAAGGAGAAAGTCCTTACATGACAATTGTATTTTCTTTTTCATGAATCATTTGCACGATTTCATTTTTTTCATTCATCACTGCAACTTTTGGTGCATGTGTTTGTAATTCCGTTTCGTTAAGTTGCGCATACGTCATAATAATGACCACATCATCTACTTCGACCAATCGAGATGCGGCACCATTCAAGCATATTTTGCCACTCCCACGTTCTCCTGCGATGACATATGTCTCAAAACGTGCACCATTATTATTATTTACAATCGCGACTTTTTCATTCGGTAAAATATCTACAGCATCAAGAATATCAGCATCAATTGTAATGCTACCGACATAGTTTAAATTTGATTCTGTAACACGTGCACGATGAATTTTTGCGTTCATCATAGTTCTAATCATTTCTCTTGTTCATCTCCAATAATGATATTATCGATTAGCCGTGCTTGTGTAAACTTCACAGCTAATGATATAAAAATACGTCCTTCTATCATAACCTGTTCACGCAATTCTGGGTAGCTATAAATTGCAACTTCTTCAACACGACCACTCGTATGCATCTGAAGATATTGTGTCACTTTATCTATAATAACGCTACTATTGCGCTCACCCGACTGATATAGCGATTTCGCGAGTTCTAAACTTTTGTGTAAATGAACCGCTTCTTCACGTTCTTCCAGTGTGAGATAAACATTTCTTGAACTTTTAGCCAATCCATCAGACTCTCGCACGATATCTACACCAACGATTCGAACATCATGGTTAAAATCTAATACCATTTGTTCTACGATCGCCAATTGTTGCGCATCTTTTTTACCAAAATAAGCTACATCAGGATGGACGATATTAAATAACTTGTTTACAACTGTCACAACGCCATCAAAATGGCCTGGACGTTGTGCCCCTTCTAGAACTTCTGCCAGTCTTCCCACTGTAACATGGATACCAATTTCTCCTGGATACATTTCTTCGACTGTTGGATAAAAGACATAGTCCACACCAATTGCTTCTACCATCGCCACATCTTGATCAATTTGGCGAGGATAGGCATCAAAATCTTCATTAGGTCCAAATTGTAAAGGGTTCACAAAAACACTGATTGCTGTCACATCATTTTCCGTTATGGATTGACGCATCATCGTTAAGTGTCCATCATGTAAAGCGCCCATTGTTGGTACAAAACCAATTTTCTGACCTTTTAATTGATGTTGTTTCATCAATTGTTGCATTTCTTTAACTGTTGTAATGACCTGTGTCATGCTTCTACCTCATCCATAATTTGTTTTTTATAAGTGTATGCTTCAGAAGGAAAGACACCTGTTTTCACTTCTTCATTATATTTTTCAAGCGCAGCCATACCAATCGAGAAATCTTCGTATTGTTTTACAAATTTCGCTTGTCTTTCTACGCCATAATTAAGCATATCGTGATAAACCAGCACTTGACCATCTGTATCTTTACCTGCACCTATACCAATAACTGGGATCGTAAGTTTTTCTGAAATCACTTTTGCAAGATCACTCGGAATCGCTTCTAATACGAGTGCGACTGCTCCTGCTTGTTCTACAGCTTGTGCATCTTCAATTAATTGCTGTGCTGCTTCTTTTGTTGTCCCTTGCATTTTGTAACCTAAAACACCGACACTTTGTGGTGTTAAGCCTAAATGTGCCACAATCGGAATACCCATTTGTGTCGCTTGTTTCATAAAAGGTGTTAGATGCGCACCCTCTACTTTCAAAGCATTTCCATGACTTTCTTGGTATAATCGAATGGCATTTTGAATATCTGTTGAAGCATCAATACCTACTGAACCAAAAGGCATATCTACTACAACAAATGTATTGGGTGCACCACGACGAACAGCACGACTATGGTGTAGCATATCTTCTAAAGTGACATCTACTGTACTTTCATATCCGAGGACTGTCATTCCTAATGAATCACCGACTAAAATCATATCGATTTGAGCAGCTTCCACTTGTTTGGCGCTCGGATAATCATAAGCAGTTACCATTGAAATTTTTTCACCGTCACGCTTCATTTGTTGGATATTATTTAAAGTTTTCAATTCATTCACCCTTTAATTTTTAATATATCAATCGTAAAACATATCGCCTTATTTTTCCATTTATATTTAATATATCACAAGAATGCAAACCACATTTTTGAAAAATATTTGAACAGACATATTTTCGAAAGTGATAAATCATTCGTTTATTATCAAAACGGCCTTTACAATGTATTTTAATCGTAATACATTAAAGCATATCAGTAAATCATCCTATATTTATAAAGAAAAGAGGGCAAACATGACTAAAATTGCAGTAATAGGGCCTGGCGCTGTGGGCGCATCTCTTACCTTTGCACTTTCGCACACATTTGATGTCACTTTAATAGGCCGTAAAAATCAAACCATTCATTTTCAAGAATCGAATGCGCAAGTCCAACAGGAACTGACTGTTCGTGCTATTGAAGCGGTACAAGAACCGTTTGATGTGATTTTTATTGCTGTGAAAACGCATCAATTATCCGCTGTCATTCCAGAACTCGTCCATTTGACACATGCAAACACATTGGTGATTTTGGCACAAAACGGCTATGGTCAACTCAAACAATTAGCAGATTATCATGCTTATCAAGCTGTTGTTTACATTAGTGGTCAAAAACAAGAACAACGCGTGACACACTTTAGAGACTATAAACTTCATATCCAGGCAGACGCTCATACAAAACAACTTGCTCAACAACTAAAAGACGCCCCGTTAGAACTTGTACTCGAAGATCATATTGAAAATGCGATATGGTATAAACTCATCGTAAATTTAGGAATTAATACTATAACCGCACTAGGCCGTGATACCGCACGTGTATTACATGATGATGCGATGGTTCAACTTTGTCGACACTTATTAGAAGAAGGCACAGTCGTTGCGCAAGCTGAAGGCATTCAGTTGGATGACAATATCGTAGACGCCATTATGAAGATTTATGCCGGGTATCCTGATGAAATGGGAACAAGTATGTATTACGACATCATGCAAGGTCAACCTTTAGAAGTCGACGCCATTCAAGGTTATATTTATCAACGTGCTCAAGCACATCAAATAGCCGTTCCTCATCTTGAAACCGTTTATACACTACTTGCTTATCAAAACGCTAAGTAAGGACGTTGTTAACTTTCGTCAGCAACACTTTTTGACTTCGGTAACATTTAGTGATACTATAATGATAAGAAAAACACCTAGCCTAGGCTACCAACCGTGAACTAGGTGCAAAAACATAGCAACATATTAGTGAGCTTCCAGACTCAAATATGTTAATCATTACAGCCTATTATATAGGTGCTCTCGTTACCCCAATAACGAGAGCCTATTTTTTTTGTAATTTTAAACAATAAGGTCACTGCATACAAAGTACCAATAATACTTATAGATATTGTTAAATAAATATCCAAGTTGATTATTATTGTCATCTGTTATCACCTCAAATCATTACATATTTAATAGCTGAGAATGATTAACACATGACTAATAGGCTTCTATGTTTTATAACCCTAATTATACCTATTCTATTATCAGATAAGTATGTCCTCCCTATTACTCGTTTTAGAAAATATATAATTCGTATCGATTGATTTCCGCATATACTTTGATTATCCATCTACCTCTATAAACTGCAATTCATAAACTGAACGGTCATCGTAACGATTAAAACTATCGATATTCCCTTTTAAATATAACGTTTGCGTTTTCCGACTCACATTATGTTGATATGTCATTTTAATTTGTAAATTTGATTCATACCCATTATTTTCAATAGTGCGATTTAACTCATCGAATACAGCTTTATTAATAGGTAATAAATAACTCTCTTTACTTGGCAAAATACTAACGTACTTTCTTTGTAAAACTTGGCCTTCGTCGATAAACACTTCTATTTTAATTTGTTTTGCTGCACCCGCACCAAGATTAAATAACTTCAAAAAATCGTCTCCTATATCTGTAGAAGTTGTTGAAGCCGTATTTTTTAATTTTAATCTTTCGCCATCTCGTGTCATCAAAATCTGATTGAATCCTAGTGCAGGTAAAAAACTCATTTTCATTTGATAGAGTTGGATACTCACAGATACAAAATAAAATAACGCCATAATAAACGTCCCAATGGAACCAATTGCAGAGATTAAATTGATCATCACATACTCCTTTCGATAAAAGTTTAAAATAGTGGTTCGTAATTTCCACATTTGAGACCACTTTAAACCTTACTACACCTTGCGGACAATATAATGGATGAATATATTAAAAATTATTGACGCTTTTCTATCCCCACCGTTCATTTTCCTTACGATGCCGTTTAACAAGAATCCACTACCATATAGCAAGAGCAGATAGTATTTTTGGGTTTTCTTTGGTTTACTTAATACAAGGAGGTTAGCGCCTATGAAAGTTAGCATTACACTTAATCCAGCGATGGCAGAGGATCACATCCATATCACTACAAAGTCTATGACTCCTGATTTACAAAAAATAGTTACAGAAATTCAAGAAGATACGCCCTATTTGAGTGTAAAAACAGAAGATAACGCCATTTACTTTGTAGACACAACAGATATTATTGCTATTTATACGGAGCAACAAAAACTTAAAATCATAACAGTAATTAGGACATTTACAATGGTAGAACGACTCTACAAAATTAAAGTTAAATTGCCTGCATCATTTATTCAGATTTCTGAAAGTGAGTTGATTAATCTCAACTATTTAAATCACATTGAAATCACATCTAGTGGTAGTTTAAAACTGATTTTCAAGCACGACTATTTAACTTATTCCTCGCGCCGTTATGTGAAATCTATTAAAGAGAGGTTAGGTCTATGAAAACAATTAAAAATAGTTTTGGTATAGGAGTGACAATCGGTGTGTTAATTTCAATTTTCATTTCGATGATTTTTAGCAATCATGAATACCATCCTACAAATCCTATTTCTACAATTGGCGAGTGGTATTATCAAACTTTTACTGAAGCGCAAATCATGCTCATTATGATGATTCTATGGGGTATTATTGGCATCTTGTTTCAATGGGGTGCAAAAATATTCGAATACGACGATACTTCATTAAGAAAACGGACATTATGTCACTTTTCCTTTATGTTTTTACTTTTTCTTCCGCTCGCTTGCTTAGCAGGATGGTTCCCTTTGAAAATCACTGCCTTTGTATTTTTTGCCATTATTTATAGCTTTATATATTTCATCATTTGGGGTATCAACTACTTAATAATTAAGAAAGAAATTCAACAAATTAATCAATCGTTACAACAAAAAACTCATACGTCTAAAAAGTAACTCTTCTGTTCATCCTATTCAAGAACCACTGTGGCTGAGGTCAGGACATAGCCTATACTTCTATCAATTGTTCTAACTTAATGTTAGAAGCATCACTGTCCTACCCAACCACATGCTTTTTATATTTAAGATATGTTAATCGATGGTATAAGCTCTTTTTCTAACACTAGCATATCTCGGCATTGAATGCCTTCTTCATAAATAGGGGCATAACCTTGTCTGATAAAATAATCATGTTGTATAGCAACAATTCGGAATCCATTTTTTTGGTAGATTTTCAATTGTCTTAAACTTGAATTTCCTGTACCTATGCTTAAGTAGTGATAACCTTCATCGGCGTATATTTTTGTCAAAGTATCGAGGATTTTACGCGCATAGCCTTGCCCTTCAAATTGTGAGGACACACTCAAATTCATAATCTCCGCTTTTGTGTCTCTCTCATGCACCACAGCAATACCTACCAACGTCTTCCTTTCAATCCATCCATAACATTTCCCCGCTTCAAATACTGCTTTCACTTTTTCAAGATTTGGATCAGCCGTAAGCATTAATGTTTGAATATCCTTTGTTAAATCTGTACATTGATGCAGCATTGTTTTATCTCCCCTTTATTATTCATTCTCTCTCTATTTAAATCTGTTAAAAACAACTTTAACGTTTCACTATTATAATGAGATTTTATAGTTTAATACAACAAAATTTATAGTTACAAAATTTAATTTATGCAATTAAAACTTGTAATAACGGGTATAAGTTATAAAGGATAAGGAGGAGGTATAAAAATGATACTCTCTCATAAAGATCACCTTTATCAGATTGAAGAAAATGATTTAGAAACCACGATTTATAAAAATAATGATGCAAAAACATATACGGCCATTGAAAACATTGGTATGCTTTCACCTGACCATTTCTGTGTGATGAATTATATTAAAGTTACTCGCTACAGTGAAGCTATTTTTGAGGAACGTTTTCTTAATCGAACGTCCTACTTAGATGAAACGCCCGGGTTCGTCGCTTTGAGAGTATTGAGACCCTATGACCCACAAAATCACTACATTATTTTATCCTTATGGGATGACCGCGACAGTTTTGAAGCGTGGCAAACGTCTTCACATTATGAAAGTATACACAAAGAACATCATCAACTTAAAGGTCTCGATCAAGAGGTTATAGATTTAAATGCTTCATACCTCATTAAATTCGACATTTATTAACGCCAGTATGCAAAAGGTGTCATTCTTACAACAACACACATATAACGCTATATATGGGTTTAGGATTAAATATATGCATATGATTGAATCACAAAAACGCTCCCTTATTAAGCAGTGTATATCAATCAGCTTAATGAAGGAAGCGTTACTCATTTTTTAACGTTCTATAAATTGTGGTCTACGGTCAATGCTCGTCACAGTAATGATGGCCATTAAAATACCGCATATGAGATACATATTTGCATAACCTGTTAAATCGGCGATAGGTCCCATTAAGGCAGCACCTAATGATACGCCTAAATCTGCAGTTGCAATAAATAGTCCGAGAAGCATGTTACGCCCTTGCTTCGGTAACTTGAAACTCAAGAAAGACGTGAGCGTTGGATAAACCATCGCTTGTGTAATACCTATCATGATTGCACTCACATAAAGAATCAGTGCACCTAGATAAGGTCCCATCGCAATCAAGAATAAAGCAATCGTGAGCAATCCGAGTACTTTCAGCATAAATCCAACGTGCCATTTCCCGTCTGAAGGAATATACTTTCTTAAAAAGAATCTCGAAAATACGACTGTAATCGCTTGAATTGCTAAAAAGACACTGGCATGCCCAACTTGATATGTATTCACATACAATACAATAAATGTAGAAACTGCACCAAATCCAATAGAGGCAATGAGCATAATCATACCTGATTTGAATAAAAATGGGTTTTTAAACAGTTGTAAAAATACCGTTACAGGTCCATAAGGTGGTTTCTCAGGTTGTTCGGCTTGTGGTTCGTGATCTTGATTTAACGTTGCACTGAAGCCGACTACACCTGTTGTCACTGCAATGATAATCATCGCGAGTGCAAAGTAACTGAGGTTATCTAAATTCCAAATACCTACCGCTATGATGGGTCCAATAATTCCTGGTATGTAAGAGAATAGAGAATATAATGAAATCCCTTGTGAACGGTCTTCTTCAGGTAATGCATCAATAATACCAATTTGTAATGACATTGAGAAAAAGGCTGTACATACCCCTTGCATCACACGTGCTACGAAATAACCTTCAAGTCCTGTGAAGCCATACAGGATAAGTGCAAATCCATTGATCACTAAAATCCATCTCAATATTTTGATAGGTCCAATTTTAGCTATTACTTGTCCCGCCCATGGTCTAAAGAGCATCGCAGTGAGCATGTAAGCCCCCATCACGATACCAATTGTTGCGTTTGTTGCGCCTAAGTCATGACCGCGTAAAGGAATCATAACGTTAAGGATCGCATTCGCACTAAAGAAGAAGAGTGCGAGTATATATAATCTTAGAAAAGGCCATGCCAATGCACCTTTCATACAATTGCCTCCTAGTTCATAAATTGTTTTGCAAAAAGTTCGCGTGTATACGCGTGTTGCACATTGTTTAATGTATCACGATTCAATCGCTCTTGAATCTGTCCATCGTTAAAAATCACTAAATCTTCACATAAATATACAGCTGCTTGTATATCATGTGTGATAAAAATAAAACTCAATTGATGAACATCCCTTAAATGAATCAACAAATCTAAAATCTGTGATTGAATTGACATATCTAATGCACTGATGGCTTCGTCCAAAACAATATAATCGGGCTTTGTGCTAATCGCTCTCGCAATGGCAACGCGTTGTGCCTCTCCTCCAGACATCATTTGTGGGTATTTATCAAGATATTGCGCATCTAAACCAACACTTTTTAATAAATCAACCATATACGCCTCTTTATCGTTCACAGGTGATTCACATTGCCGTAACGCTTCTCTTAAAATTTGCCTCACATTGAAGTATGGGTGTAAAGAAGATTTATAATCTTGGAAAACGACACTCATTTTCCCCAATCTAACTTGGCGATGACAGACATCACGGCCATTGAGTAATACCTTTCCACTATCTGGTTTTTCAATACCTAAAATCATGCGTGCTAAAGTGGATTTCCCACTCCCACTTTCACCAATGATTGCAATACTTTGGCCTTTATCGCATTTAAGGCTAACAGATTTTACAATTTGACGCTTACGTCGTCTTTCACCACTGCGATATGATTTCGTTACATTTTGAACTTCTAACATGTCATATCACCTCTTAGCGCCTTAAAATGCTTTGAAACGCGATCACGTGCCGCAATTAAAAATTGCGTATATTCATGCTGCGGTTGATTAAAAATTTGTTTCGCTGGTCCAGACTCAACGACATCTCCATGACGCATAACGAGAACCGTATCGGCAATACTTTTAACCACTGCTAAGTCATGCGAAACAAAAAGCATGGCACAGCCAATTTTTTCTTTAATTTCACGTAGTTCTTCAATGACTTCATACTGCGTAATTGCATCTAAAGCTGTTGTAGGCTCATCAGCAATAATCATATCCGGTTTGAGTGCAAGGGCAAGAATAATCATCAACCGTTGCAACATCCCACCAGACAATTGATGGGGATAAGATTTTAAAATACGGTTAAAATCTCTTAACCCCAACATGTCAAAATAATGTTTTAACGTTGCTGTCTGCTCTTTTTTAGACATTTTTCGATGCTGTTGCAACATCATTTTCATTTGTGTCCCAACCGTGAAAGTCGGATTAAATGCCGTACCGCCCTGTTGCATAATCATCGCAATACGTCGCCCTCTTATTTTTCGAAGTTCCTGTTCTGAGGCTTGATGAAGATTTTGATCTTGGAAAGTGACTTGGCCGCTCATTCGTATATTTCGATCATTGATACCTAATAAGGATTTACACGTAACCGATTTCCCACTCCCGCTTTCACCGATAATCGCGATGACCTCGCCGCGATGTAGCGTAAAATTACAGTGGTGGACTAAGACATCGTTTGTGTTGCCATCAATTAATGTTAAGTCTTCTACATGCATCACAGTATCTTGCATTATATCCACCCTTTCTTAATCCGTTGCTTCATTTGTTGTTTAGACAACTTAGGATCGATTGCAATTTGTAATGCATCAGATAAAAAGTTGACAGCTAATACGATAATAATAATCGTAATGCCTGGCGCAAACATAAGCTCTGGGTGACTGAACATGACTTTTCGTGCTTCATTCATCATCATGCCCCATTCTGCAGTAGGCGCCTTGACACCTAATCCTAAAAATGAAAATCCGGAAATTTGTAATATCATGGATACCATTGAACTTGTTGAAATAATCGCAATATCTGCTAAAGTTCGTGGCAAAATATGGGTCGCAATAATACGACTGTGTGATAAACCAATTGTTCGTGCAAACTTCACATCATCTGAGTCTCTATATTGCATGACACTCGTCCGAATGATACGGCAAAACCATGCCCAACGTGTGATAATGAGCGCTACGATAATACTTTTCAAACCGATGCCCAGTACGCCGATGAGTGCTAACGTCATGACATAAGTGGGAAACGATAACATGATGTCGCAAGCACGCATAATGATCGCATCAACCCACTTACCGAAGTAACCAGAAATGAAGCCTAAAACCGTGCCTATGAATACTGAACATATAAGCGCAAATAAAACTAAAATAAAGCTCGGTCGAATCGCAAAAATAATACGCGTTAAGATATCACGACCTAAATGATCTGTACCGAGCCAATGTGCGAATGACATTCCTGCAAATTTATGATCAATATCAACTTCATTCGGCTGATAAGGTGTGACAAAAGGTGCAAAAACGCCAAGCAATAAATACATAGCGATAATTGCCAATGCCCATTTTGCGCCTGTATCTTTTAATAACCTTTGAAAGACAATCATATTAGCCTTCCTCCCTTAACCTTGGATTCAGCCACATATTGATGACATCTGCAAGTGTATTAAAAAGTATAAATAAGACAGAAACAACAAGCACATAAGCTTGGATAATTGGAAAGTCTTGTTCAAGTACGGCTTTCACGCTTAACTGCCCCATACCCGGCCATGCAAAGACATTTTCTATCACGACTGAACCACCTAAAATCAATGGTATAGACATACAAAAGATAGAGACAACGACTTGCATCGCATTACGTGCAACATAAAGCAAAAGTTTAGATGTCGGGACACCCATTGCACGCATATATAAGACATAATCTTGATCCAATTGTTGAATAACAGCACTACGCACATTTCTAAAATATATCCCTGTATACCCTAACGTAATAACAAGTACCGGTAGGATATAGCTTTCTGGTCCTGTCAATCCTGATGTTGGAAGCAGGTTCAGTTTGACTGAAACAAAAATAATTAAAATCGCAGCAAGCCAATATGAAGGGATTGCAGTTAAAACAAATGCTGTACTTCGTGTGACACGGTCGAACCATGTCCCACGAAATAAAGCAGTCACAATACCAAGTAACATAGATAATAGAATAATGACTACACTTGATACGAGTGTTAATTTAAGCGTGTTAAAAAATGCTGGCCATAATCTTAAACTCACATCTTCGCCGGTCACAAAACTATGACCAAACTTTAACTGCACTGCCGATTTGAACCACTCCCAGTATTGCACAATAAAGGGATCATTCAGCCCATACTTTTCACGTGTCTGTTCAACCAAACTTTGTGAAATATTTGGAACTTCTTGTGCATGTAAAATAACTACAGCTGGATCTTCATTCGACAAATGTGTTAAAGCAAATGTGAGAAAGCTAATCACAATTAACAATGGTACGGTCAGTAACAAACGTTTGATTACACTGTATACCATACGTTAGGCATCCTTATTTATATTCCATTTGCTCAAATGGTAATTCATATTGTGATTGTTTGAATGAGATATCTTTTAAATCTTTAGGTGCAACAACTGTCATACCACCATGAGAAATCGGAATGAAAATCGCTTCGTCATGAACAGTTGTTAAAATATCTTTATATTTTTCTTTTTGAGTTGTAGCATCTTGTGTTGATAATGCTGTATCAATATCATCGAATAATTTTGATTTTTCTTTAATACCAGAAACTGCTGATTTGTATCCTGTATCTGCTTTAAATGCAGAAATTGTACTTTGTGGGTCATATTGTAAGCCCCAAGTTTGGTTGAATAATAAGTCATAATCACCTGAAGTACGGCGTTCAGCAACTTTATCAGAAGTTTCGCCTACAATTTTCAATTGCATACCGATATCTTTTGCTTTCGCTTGTATAAATTCAGCTTCTTGTTTTTGTGAATTTGAGTGGTTGTCATAATATAACTTCATTTCTAGTTTTTTACCATCTTTTTCACGAACTTCGCCTTTTTTAGATTGTTTCCAACCCGCATCGTCTAAAAGACTTTCAGCTTTTTTCAAATCAAATTCACGTTTTGGTAAATCGATATTCGCATGTGGCACGTTTTTTGAGAATAATTGTGATGCAGGTTTTTCAGTTTTATCTAAGATTTTTTCTGAAATTCGTTTTTGGTCTACACTATGCCATAATGCTTCACGAACCGCTTTGTCTTGCGCAGGACTATCTTTTTTACCAGAGTTCGCAACAATCATTTTAGTGTTCATTGGTTTACTACGCTTCAACTGGTAGTCGCCTTCGTCAACTAATTTTTTCATTGCTTCATTATCTACGTTGTCAGTTCCACGGTCATCTGTAAATGCAAAGTTAACTTCACCTTTTTGAAGGGCTAAGAATGATGTTTCACCTGCTGGTAATACTTTTGCAACGATTGATTTTAATTTAGGTTGTCCACCCCAATAATCATCATTACGTTCGAATTTAGCTTGTTCGTCTTTTTCATGTGATTTCAACTTATAAGGACCTGTACCTACATAAGATTTCAAACCATCTTTCGTACCGCCATCTTTAAAAGCTTTTGGTGACACAAATACAAATGGGCGTGTCATCGCTAATTCTTCTAAAGTTGCATTGTAAGGTTCTTTAAGTTTCAATACGAATGTATAATCATCTTTGACTTCTGTTTTATCAATTAAAGTAGAAACTTTAATCCATGAGTGTAACTTTTTATTGGCTTGAACAGCATCAAAATTCTTTTTAACGGCTTCTGCATCAAATTTTGTCCCATCATGGAATTTTACACCTTCACGTAAATGGAATGTATAAGTTTTACCATCTTTAGAGACATCCCATGATTTGGCTAATAAAGGTTCAATCCCCTTTTGTGTATGATCAACTAACGATTCATAAACCATACCTTGCGCGGACATAGAACCACCATAGACGTGTGGATTCATATCTCCAATGTCTTTAGATGTTGCATATGTAAGATTTTTCTCTTCTTTTTTCTCATCTAATGCCTTTGAACTCCCACAAGCTGATAAAACAAGTAACAAGGCCATACATAAAGTCAGCCACTTCAAAGTCTTTTTCATAATCTTTTTCCTCTCTTTTCTCCTTGACCCTTTTTTGGGGTATATGAAGTTTATATTTAGTCATATCATTAAACAGGCACGCAGTGATTCAATTTAGACATCTCTCTATGTGACCATTCGAGACGCATAATAAGAAAGCCTTTTTTAGTGCGACATTAATTGCGATTCAATGCATGCAATATCATGCGCAAAATCTTGCACTTTAAATTGTGATGAAAAACTATCATTCCGATGACTGGCTTGAAATGCTTCTAACTGTGCTTCATATCGATGCATAAAGGTGTCCATCATAGGTGTGTTAATTTTGAGCACACGTGCAATTCCGCGCATAATCTGTGTTCGATAGTAATCTTCACTCGGCATACGTGGAATTTGCCATTCCCCTGATTCATTTTGAAAGACATGCTTAAATGGAACGGCAGAAAAATCAAAATATTTACCCGTCGCATCTGGTTTTGAAAATGGATCAATCAGAATACCTGTATAACGTACATATAAAAGATACTCTTGCTCCACTGGCGATAATGTTTCAAATGCTTCGATTTTGGAAGCATCGATTGTTTCTTCACGGAGTGGGTAATTTTCTTTCACCATAAATTTCAATAAATTCAAAGTTTCAATATTCATTTCCTGCAAAATATGCATCACTTCTTGCCACATTAGGCGCATTTCCGTGATACATTTCATCGTTATTGGTCCTTCTGGGAACAATTTGTAAACAAAAAACGGCACATCGGTACCTTGAAACACCGCTTTAAGTGCGTGCATATTCATAAATAATGCTGGGTGGACATAGAGCGAGCTATTGCGTGACTCCGCTTGAAGTGGATGTTCCACCACTGTCACTGGCACGCCAATTTGAGTCATTAATGCAACCATTTCCTGGAAAGTTTGAGTATTTGATTGAGTCGAGCCGATATAAAGACGTTTCTTCACCCCTTTAGTGATTACACGGTGCGGTTGATCTACATCCATCACACCCGTATCTCCTAAATAAGTTGAAAATGAAATGACTTCTATATTCGGTTGGTACGCTTGCAATTGCTGTTTCACAATCATATGCGATCCAAATGTTGGTGAAATAAGCACAACGCTTTTCAATTGCGTTAAAACACGTTCCGAAATCTGAGATAACACTTCACTATACGCATCCGCTGTACAAGCAAGGACGAGCACATCATATTGCTTTTGAATGTCATGATAACTTTCATAGACCTCGGCTAACATTGCTTCTCCAGCTAATTGTTGATGTGCTTCATTTTGAACAGAAACTTCAACTTTTTGCGTTTGTTGATAAGCCTCAATAAATTTGCGTGATTTCTCTGATTGTAAACTTCGGCTTGCCATCGCAATCTGATTATCTGAGTATTGATCAAACAATACTGCCAGTTGAATGGCCACAGGGCCTGTTCCTGCTATCAATACTGACTTTGACATTACGATGCGCCCCTTTCATCTGCTTTTTGATAAAGTGCAATATCAAAAATCTGATCGGGTTGCGTAATATCAGCCACACATGTCCAATGATGTGGATATGTGTCCTGTTTTGGATAGTTAAAGATAGATTTTAAGTCATTTCCATAACGCATAGAAACAACAACGTCTCGATTTGTTAACTCATAGAGCTCTGCGAGAATGTCATATTTCATTTTAACTGTAGAGCTGAAAATGATATGCGTCACATCTCGAATCGCCTCTAACTCATTCACATTTTTACGATGAATCTCAATGGTTTCATTCGGTGCTAAGATTTCAATCACTTTTTGGCCATAGTTTACGGCATCTTCATCAATATCAATACCAATCACATGAGCACCTGTTTCTTGTGCAATCTGAACGAGTGTCATGGGATACGCACCAGAACCTACGAGTAATACCGTATCTTCCGATGTTATTTCAAACTGGCCAAATTCTTCCACAATGCAGTGCTCTATATTTTCAAAATAACCTGATGAACCTGCATTTCCTGATATTAATCGACGTGCACGTGTCGATTCCATTAATTTCACGCAACGTGAAGTAATCTCAGCTAATACGTGAATCAACTGTGTATTAGATACTGGATGTGTATACCACTGTTGGTATACTTGTGCTTGTTGCTCATCAAGAATATAAGCACTGTAATCATCTACCAATTGTTCTAAATCGCGTACTGCCTGTTCGCTTGCCTGTGCTTTTTCGTATAATTGCTCGAATTGTTGCGCATAGTTTTCTAACTGCGCTTCAAATTGTTTAATCTCTTGTCGCATGTCGATCATGGTTCTCTCCTTATTCTAAGTATGCTAATCCCGTTGCAACTGTAGAAACATGACCCTTTATGGAAATTTCATAGCCCTCATCTTGTCGACGAGTTGAAACAGATAATGCGCCACCTGGCTGCAAAATCTCCTCTTCAATATGTGAACTGTGTCGGCGATATGCTTCATAAACGCCCACTGAACCTGTTCCAGAACCACAGCTCTGCTCCCAAATGATACTGTCAACTTGAGGTATGTATATCAGTGGATGTAAACGTCGTTGATGTGCTTCATATAGCATGATACCAATCGCAGTGAAATGCTCCGGCCATTGATGTTGACGCACGAATTTTTCAACTGATATTGCCAAACGATCTGACCATACTGAAATCGGACAGACAAAATGTTGATATGTATCATATTGAATTTCTAAACCATCAAAAATAACATCATCAATTGTATATTGTTTCTCAAGTATTTCCGTCGGTCCAGGTAACGCAACTTCATATTCTCCTGTTTCTTCATAAAAAGCACACTGCGTCGGTTCGCTCAAACCTGAAACTTGAAGTTCAAATGAAGAAGAAGGTAATAGATCTCGCGTTTTCAAATAATGAATAAATGACAAAGTGCCATTACCACAAAATTCTTGTCCGCTCATAACAAGTTGATGTGGAATATCACCTTTGGCATCAACAATAAACCCAACTTGTTCACACCCCACGTGTGATGTTTGCATTAATTGCTGCGCTATACCCGCATATTCTGAAGGATCATGAGTAGAATCTACTAAGACTGTCATATTTCCAGATGGATTAAATTTCGAAAAATGAACGATTTCCAAATGTATTCAATCTCCTTTTTAAATAAATATGCTTTGTTACAAATCGTAATCATAACGATTTAAAAATATCCTACTCTCTTCTTTTTAAATTGTCAACAATGATAATCATTATCGATTTAAATGCTTATAAAAAAAGAACCATAAAATGACAATTGCTTGACATTTTATGATTTCCTTTAATAATATTTAATTTATTTTTTTAAAATTACATTTAACTTATGCGTCATCGAATAAGATGAACTTATTGATGAACTTATTATAATAAGGAAGTAAGACGTCACATCATCGTGCAGACGTCTTGATTTTTAACGCAAAACGGCTCATCTAATCCCTCACTGGCTGATTGACATCTTTGCCGTAATGTTGTGTAAACGTGGGTCATTGTGATGCGCTTCATATAATGGAAGCAACGGCATTTCTTTACCTGAACTTAATAACATTTGATAATCAATCAGTGCACTTTGTGTGCCACCAATAAATAAAGTATTCGGACTCACACCAACAATCGTCACAAAATTCCCTTTAGGTGGCGATACCATATAAAACTGCATGCCTTCAGGTGCATTGGGAACTTGACTGGCAGACGTCACCTGTAAATGATTTACAGTTCTTGATTCTGTTCCAGCTGCTCCCACATATTCATACATTCCTTGATCGATTTCTGTTGCTGTGATTGTATAATGGGCCGCATCTTCCACAAAGAATGCGAGCGCAATTTTCTTTTTAAGATCAATCCGGTCTATGTCAGACGGGTTCGGCTCCGATTGGGGCTTCGTTTCACCTTTCTTTTCTTGTTGAACTTTTTCATGATGTTCCTTGTGACTTTCGCTTGATGATTGTGCTTCATCTTTCTTATCTTTTGGTGCTGCTTTCTTACTCGATTGTTGTTGATCTGTTGTCGTTTCTTTTTCTTGAGTAGCCGGTTCAGAAGTTTGAGGCTCGGCTTTGTTTACTTTTTCTTCCTTTTGATGATTGTCCTCACTGCATCCCGTTAAAATGACTAATAATGATATACATGTTGTAATTAATTTTTTCATTCTGATACCTCACTTTATAAGCGTTGCACTATACACTTATAAATATATCAAATAAAATTAAACATACAATATGCTGTTATCTTTTTTAACGCTTCTCCCAAAAAAACGACGAAAGCGAGACAGAAATCAATTTGATTCCATTGTCCCGCTTTCATACACAAAGCTTTAATAAAGACTTCTATCTTTCAATTAAATTGTTATTCTGTGATTAACGTGTTTGTTTTTGTTGCTTGCGTCGTTTGTATGCCAATAATGATACGCCTGAAACCATTAATAATAGAGACCATAACGTTGATACCTTCTCTTGACCTGTCTCTGGTAATACAGATACAGATTTTGGCTCAGCCTTGGCTATATGTGGTTTAACTAAATAATCAACGGGTGTTGTTGGCATTGTAGATTGAAGTTGAAACCCGTTCACATGGCCTATACTTCCTTTTTCATGATGTACTAACTTTAATGTTGCTAAATGCTGTCTGTATGGAACCATGTCTTCCATATCTTGCGTAAAATCAGACTCTACAGATACCGATGCATCTGCCGCTTGTTCGTTCTCACCTTGACTTGGTACAGACGCAGGTGTCACGTGTTCAGGCTTTGTTGTTTTTGTGACTGAAGTGGGTTGCGTCATTTTGGGTGTTTCAGCGCTTGCTTGATGATGTTCAGACGCATCACGCTTTTGCTCCGCTTTGACAGCTGGGCTTGCGTCATTTTTATCAGTTTCTTTTGCCGTTTCATGTTGCACTGCAGCTTGCGTATCTTGTTTCACTTCTTCTTGTGCTTCGTCGTGCTGCTTTGTTACTTCTTCTACTTTAGGTGCTACGACTTCGTTAGCAGGTTTAAAACTGCGTATTTCAAATAAATCGTCGTCTTCATCTGAATAGTCGTCAAATACTTCATCATCCATGATTTCATCAATATCAACAGGTTCAATATATTTTTGAATTTGCGCTAACGCTTTTTGAGTCGTCGGATCTACTACAGTTAACGTTAACGTTTCACCATTGTACATACGATAGCCAGCTTCTTTAATATTGAAAGTAAAGTTACCCTCTTGATCTGCTTGAAGCGTTGGGAAGTGTCTATACTCGCCTAAGTTTGAATCAATTCGAATAAGTGCATTTGCATATTTCGTACGACCTGTCATCTCTTTTGTACCTTCTAAGATTAACTTGTCTTCACCACGAATCGCTGTTTCAATAACATCTCCAAAAATGTCATTAATTTGAATCGCTTCATCTACATCTTTTAATTCTTTTACAGGTTCAATCGCATTATGATCAAATAATGTATGGGCTTTTTCAACCGCTTCAAATGGTTCTGTTAAAACATTAAATACAAATGAAGGCATTGTATCTTGTTCATTGTCTGATTTAAAAGAAAGTGACACGAGGTCCCCTTTTTTCAATGCATAAGATTTATCGAAAAGACGGTTGAATTCGAATTCAAAAAAGCCTTTAGGATCAATAAATTTCCAAACGCCATCATAACGTGTTTCATATGCTTCTTTACTCAATTGTTCAAGCGTTGAAGTTGAATCCCCTAAATTAATAAACTTACCGTTAATCGCAAGTGCAACCTTGCCTTTAACTGATGTATGACCTTTAACCACACCTGTACCTTCTAAAATAGGTTCAATCCATACTTGGTGTCGACCGTTAATTTGAGGAATACGTGTTTCTGGAATTTCGTATGCTTTTTCATATCTAGGCGTTGTATACGAAGCTTTAGGACCTTCGCCTTCAGCGTCTAGTAGTAATCCTTCTAACGATAAATCACTTTCTTCATGGTCTCCTGCTGTTACTTCTTCTTTTTCTTCTGAATCTACCGCATGCGTCGCAGTATCTTGCTCTACTTCATGTGGCGCCACTGTTGTTTCTTCATCAGAAGTTTCCAACGCTTTTTCATCATCTTCTAAAGCATCTAAGTCTAGAGGTTCCGTTGCTTCAACATCTACTTTTTGGTTATAAACGATTTTTCGCCCATTCAAATCATACGTAAATTTCCCGTTCTCATCAGACACCACTTCTTGAAAGTCATCTTCAAGATTAACGACATCTTTATTATCAATTTTAAGTGAAATAGCTTTGTTAGGCTGTGTGTAGCCTGAAACTTGTGTATCGCCTGGGCGCACTTCATCTAAATGTATAAAACTTTCATTTTCCGCTTGTTCTGATGCCGTATTGTCTTCCACTTGTTGATTTTCATTCACTTGTTTCTCATCAACAGACACGGCTGATGCTTCTTGAGCCGTTGTATCTTCTGAAGCTTCCGCTGTACCATTTGAAATCACTAAAATTGCTGCCGCTGCTGTAGAAACTAAACCGATCTTCATTTTTCTTAATTTATAATTTTCCTTTAACATCTTTAACCTCTCTACTAGAAAAAATCATTACTGCTTAACTTTAATATACTAAAGAGGTAAATCATATTAACTGAATATTAACTAGAACTTAAAAATGTATAATAGCAATGGAAAACAATTTTATTCTTTAAATCAACTATTTAAAATAATGCATTATCTATTGCAATTTTATATTGTACGAGATAGTCATCTCTCAAATCTATTCACATTTTGTTGTATAATTACAATTAGATGATGAAACAATGAAAGTCAATAAATGGATTTCCGCTATACTCGCGATTGTTCTAGGGGGGAGGCGTTCACAAATTCTATTCGCATAAAATCGGACTCGGCATCTTATACGCTCTATTTTCTTGGACAGGCATACCCAGCCTAATTGGTTTTATTGAAGGTGTCCTCGTATTACTCAAAACACCATATGAAACAAACGAAATTATTGTATAACACTCGCCAAATATTCTAATGTACTCAAGAAGGGCTTCGGGAAGAATGCGTCTTGCTTTCTACCCGTGCCCATTCAACATTTCAAAGGGGAGATTCTCGTGACTGTTAAGATTGAACGTATCTATACAAAAGCGCAAGAAAATAATGTTGTTCGTGTATTGGTCGACCGAGTGTGGCCAAGAGGCATTTCTAAAGCAGAGGCAAATTTAGATTATTGGTTAAAAGAGATCGGTCCGACCTCTCAATTAAGAAAATGGTTTCATCATGATCCTGAACGTTTTGCCGCATTTAAAAATCAATATTTAAAAGAACTACAAACACTGGATGAACAACGCGCCGCATTTGCAGAATTACAGGAAATTGTAGGTCAAAATGAACATGTAGTCTTACTTTATGCAGCCAAAGATACTGAGCATAATCATGCTATTCTTCTACAAAACTGGATCAATCATCCACCCCAAACTCTTAAAAATAAAAACCAATCTTAGAGATTATCCTCTACAAGATTGGTTTTTGTACTTATGACACAACTTTGAAGCGATACCATATTAATCCGATTAAAGCAGAAGCTGCGCAAGAGACAAACAATAAGAGAATAAGATGATGAGCTATTAATCCTCCGCCAAGCCATGACCCTATAGTAATCCCTACATACATCGCAGTCTGATTCCACGCCATAATACTCCCCGAAAAAGCAGCATTCCGTTTCGAAATGAAAGATTGGTACGCTGAGAAAAATAAATAACCACTGAAAGCCCATAACGTGAGAGATGGAAATAATAATAAAGGATGTGTAACAGTCAATCCCACAACAATGAGTAGTACAGCTAAACCGGTCATACCTATTTTGATAACGCGATCATTACCCAGATGATCTGAAAACCATCCCCCAGAAACACTTCCAATTAGGGCACCCATTCCGTAAAAGGTAAATGCAACACTCGTCATGAGGCTAGATAAACCTGTCACACTTTTAAAAATTTCACCAAGAAATGTATAGACACCATAGACAGCTAAAGCCCATAACGTAGTAACAAGTACATCACGAATCATACCTTTAAATTTCTCGAAATCTGGTGACCGATGTGATTGCGAATGCATATGCTCTGGTAAAACAAAGCTATTTAAAGCACTTAATGCCAATGTCCCTATTGCTAAAATAATAAATACCGTTCGCCAGTTCGTAATGTTGCCAATTAAATTCCCTAAAGGTGCACCCACCCATATCGCTGTTAGAAAACCAGAAGTCGCTATAGAAAGGTATAAGCCATTTTTATTTTTAGGCGCTAAATCACCTGTAAGTGCAAAAACAGAAGAAGTAATCATGGCTGCAGCCCCACCTGCCCATACACGACTTAAAACGAGCACAAAATACGATCTTGCGATAAAAGTAAGCCCATTCGCAAAAGAGAATAAAATAAGCCCGATAACAATATTTTTCTTTTTGCCCCATCGATCGGCTAAAACACCAAATAGCGGTGCCATAACCGCATACATGACTGCGAACGAGGTAACAATCCAACTTGCTTGTTGTGCAGATATATTAAATTCACGAATCATATTCGGGAGTAGCGGTGATACCACGAATAAATCTGTACCCACTAAAAAGAGCGTCAACCACGCGATACTTAAGCGTAATTGACTACGAACTTCATTGTACATATTCATACCTTCTTCAATTGTTTTTCTTTCATTACTTTAAGTCTATGGCTAAAGCCACACGCCTTCAATATGAAAGTCACTTTACACACCCTATAAACACGCATGAATCTCCCTATTTTTAATTGTATTCTTAAAATGTCACCACGTTATTCTATGTACATACTTCCTTTCCCCCCTACATACTTCTTATCACTTTATTGGACAATCGTATCGAGGGCATGTATCTTTAAAATAAATAAAATATCATCAATATATAAACCACTTTTATGTAAAAATTTCTCTGAAATAAGACAAATCGCACACACTCATTTCTTTTCTGTATGATGACAATAATGGATAAAGGAGACATGTTTATGTATTTATTAGAATTACATCAATTTAATACTAAGCAAGTAGTCGGATTGTTTGAAACTGAAGCGGATGTTAAATCGTGGCTTCATGCAGTAGAAGGTATCAAAGTGGATAAAGAAGTTTTAGATGATGTCACTTTTGAAAATTACTATTTAGACTACAATGACCTTCCTAAATATCAAGAAGTGTATTGGCAGGAAAGTCAATATGTTCTCAGTCGATATACTTTCACATCCGATGAGGGTGACATTGTAGCTGTGTGGAACCCAATAGAAGTCATATCAGATGTCCACGGTCGTGTATCAGGACAAACGAGAGTGGGTGCATATGTTATCGATAATGATGAGGTAGAGTCTTATATTAACGCATTTGAAGAAATGAAAGCTTATCTTATTGATTATTTTGAACAAGCCCATCATGATGTAGGTGTATATGGTCAAGAATCTGAAGATGGCGCTTACCTCGAGGTCGATGGTCAATTTTGTGGTCATTTAGAAGGCTATTTAGTCGATGAATGGCAAAATAAACTATCAAAAACAGCTTTTATCAAGACGCATTTTGAAGATTTAAATAACGCCTCATTTTAATCAAACAAACGAGATTGGAGGCGACCTCTATTGAAATAGAAATTCGCCTCCAAATTTTTGTCTTTTTTGTGTTACCCATAAATAAACAGCTCGCCTATCGTTACTCTTTAACTGTCCACTTTGACTTACATACTTTCATCGAGAAGTGAGACAACCTTCCCTCTTATAGAGATGTCAATTTCACATTGCATCTAATATTTAAGAAGACAATCTATAGGTATCCATCTGATTAACTTTGATACCTTTCCGATGCATGGGTCTCTAATGCTTCAACACCTAAAAGATGATTTACGATTCCCATATAGAAATTCGCCAATTCTGCACCCGTATGTTTTAAATCAGTCGCATCAATACCAATAAAGTCTACATGATCCCAGCCTTGCAAGATAGGCCTCACTTGCCAAATCCCTTTTCTTGTACCAGAATCTTCTGCTGTAATATCTATAAATGCCTGGTTAAATGGGTGCAAAGAAGAAATCACAGGTACAATACCATCATTTTTACGCCATGCGACATTAGCATCATGACCAATAATTCTACTTGTTAAATCCATAAGTGGAAATTGACCAATACTTGGGTTTTCATTACCTAGCGGACCAGTATGAGAAGCTAGTCCTGTATATGTTGTATACGTGATGTTTGGATTTAGACTGGTCATTTCATTCAACTTTGCCGCTCCTTCAAGGGTTAAATCATAAGCAGCATTATCCGTTGTTGTCCAAATGCGACTATTACTGACACGATTAATATATTCAAGACGTGTTTCACCCGGCTGTTGTTGAAACCCCCACTGCCTCAAACCAAAGTCTACTGTTGAATTTTTA
Source organism: Staphylococcus sp. 191 (assembly GCF_011174885.1). Taxonomy (NCBI): domain Bacteria; kingdom Bacillati; phylum Bacillota; class Bacilli; order Caryophanales; family Staphylococcaceae; genus Staphylococcus; species Staphylococcus sp. 191. The sequence continues at coordinate 59,193 of NZ_PNRJ01000011.1, forward strand.
TTACCAGCTAACCTGTTTAAGGCATACATAATATTTCTTACGATATCTTTATTACCAATCTTATCAGCAGCTTGTGACCCATTATGTGGTGTTCCCAAAGTCGTAATAGAGGCAATCATATTATCCTGACCCCCAAGAAACAATGGTGAAATTTCTCCACCATGTTGCTTATGATAAGCAATTTCTTCTTGGTTCCCATTTCTCAAAAATTGCTCCATTAAACGAATCGTTTGACCTCCCATACTATGACCAATCAAGTGGATTTTTTTACCTGGTTGCCAATCGCGCATAATACCTTCATACGTTCTACCGTAGCGTTCATGACCATATTTTGCTGCATGGGCAGCACCGTAGTCCACACGTCCACCTTTAATATAATAATACAATTCTACTGCGCGATCATAATTACTAGCAAAAGCCCCTACACTCGCTTGATAGATATCATATCCCTTGTTTTTCAGTTCATCCACTACCTTGAACTTATTGCCACCCCAATAATTAGGATATAACGGAAAAGTATTCTGATCGACTAATCCTAGGAATCCATGAACTAAAACAATAGGGTACTTGTTAATATGTTGGGCTTACCTTAGTTTGTGACTATACGTTTTTTGTGTATCAGCCACTGTCGCCAACGTTGAAGTGCGTGCTACTGGCTGACTTTGAGGAACAGCCTTAGCTTTATTTTCATTTTTATTATCAATATGTGTCGCTGGTTGTTTGACTTTTCCATTATGATGGTTAACATCGTTCGCTTTTGGCGCAACGCTTCCTGCAGTTTGTTGATCTTGATTTTGCGCTGTTATATCTGAATTGGTTTTATCTTTAACTTGCAAGAGCGCGTGTGGTGCTTGATTAGAAGATGTTGCATGTTGTGGGTCATTGTTCTTATTAGTGATCGTATTTGATGCGTTGTCATCATTTCCTGGGTGATTGTCATTAACTTCTGTATTTTTTTCTGTCTCTTTTGCATCAGGTTTAATATTATTTGCTGGTTCAATCGATGTAAGGGGGATTTCTTTATTAGTTTGTCGATCTGTTAAAGATGTTGCATGTGACGCGTCGGCAACCTTGTTGATATGATTTTGATTAGTGTTTGTGTGATTTTGTTGTTCAACCAGAGTTAGCTCAGGTGTCGATTGAACTTCTGGCTTAACCGCATTTAATCGCGTTAAGTCTGTTAGTTTAACATTTGCCTGTTGATCTAGTTCATAATATGTTACTGGTTGTAAATTTTCTGCAGGAATTTCTTTTTTTGTTACGCCGTTAACATCATTAGGGGTTGATTGCTCACCTTTTTGAACCACTGCTGCAGGTGCATGATTTCCATTTGTGACTTGTTCAGCTGCTTGTGCCTCATGGGTACTCACAAAGAACGTCGTTACAGCTAAAACAGAGACGACACCAATAGAATACTTTCTGATAATATAACGCTTATTTCCTTGATTATTTTCCACTATACCACCTCAAATGTTTTTCATCCCACATTTAAGATTGAATAACTGATAACTATAATATAACATCATTCATCGTATTTTTTGTTTTTTGGTTATAAAATTGCTGTAAAGTTTCTTCGTTTTTACTTTTGATAAAAATATTTTAAAACATTCTAGTTAATGTTATTTTTTTGGATTACTGTTTGTTTTATTATGCAAATTTCTGATCTTCATTTAATGATATAATACTGATAAACCGCTGACTGTTATTTATTGATTAAGAAAGGAGAAAATCGCATGAAACAAACACAATATATTCACCACATTATCAATATCCTTTTGATGATAGCCCTCATTGTTACAAATATTTCAAACATACATATATTGCCACTTACTGTCGTCATCACTCTTATATTTATCGTAAATACAATTTTATTGATTAAAAAAACTACAAAAACATAAAAAAAGATTGACTGTAAAAAAGATAGTCGCCCTTTTTTATTGGAATGAAAAGAACGAGCTTCACTCACATTTAATAAAATTGATGCATAAAACTTCTAATAAACTTGTCCTCTTAAATAAAAATCTGTATTTTACAATTTAACATGTGAGTGAACTTGCTTAGAAACCCCATCTGTTGAGACATCAATCATTAAAACAGAAGTAAAATTTATGGAAATATAAAGATATTTCGGGAAGTCGGAAAGACCAACAAAACAAGTTTATTTGTATTCAAATAATTACGGATGAAAATGAAAATATTTTTTGTTCTTCTAATTAAATTGTTAAAAATATGAAATAAAAGATAACAGTTTTTCATGCATTGTCTAATTATCCCTCCCTAACTTCTGTTCCTTGATGAAATCGTAATTTCCAATCATTATCTTCATATTTCCAAATCGAACTTCTATTAGTAACGATATGATTGTTTTCATTTAATAGTTTATATGTGCACAAAAAAACAATCCTCTGCAAGTTTATATTGGTTAAAATTATAAATTTTAAAGTCAAAAGCATCTAATTCAACATTTAGAATGTCTTCCTTATAATAAACCTTTCCTGATTTTCCAAATTCCTTAAAGTCAGAATGTAGATAATACGCAACTTTTTTATTAGCTCTATTCCGCTTATCTAAATGCATTAATTCATATGTAATCATCAACTTTACCCTCCTCAAAAACTATATATTGAATCAATATTTATTCGTCACTTTCTGCGATTAACTCATTATCAATATTCAGTGCTTTATATAGATAAATGCTATCACCCTTTACTTCTATATCATATTAAAATAATATGACGTTAACATTTAAATCATGTAAAGCAATAGCTTCAAATCTACAAAGTAACCAGCAATCTATCTCAACTTGTTTGCTTGAGAGATTTTTACTAAGATTTAGGTAAAAAATGAATTATAAATCGTTTAAAAAATTGAAAGTGAGGTAAAATCATGATATTAATAAGTGCCTGTTTAGCTGGTGAAAACGTGCGATACGATGGGGGAAACAAAGGGAATATAGCGCTCAAAAACTTAGTGGATAAAGGGTTCGCGCGAACGATCTGCCCCGAAATTTTAGCAGGACTTTCCATACCAAGAGCAGCTGCGGAAATTGTCGATGGAGATGGGTATGATGTGTTGCATCAAAAAGCTAAAATTATTGATTTATACGGGAATGACGTCACTGAAGATTATGTAAGAGGCGCAAAAATAGCATTGAATATATGTAAAGAATTAAATTGTAGCACTTTAATTTTAAAATCTGACAGCCCCACTTGCGGTTCAAATACCATTTATTCTGGCGCTTTTGATGGAACTAAAAAAAGCGGTGACGGTGTGTTTACAGCGCTTTTAAAAGTCAATGGAATAGAAGTTTATGACGAAACGTATGACGAACTCACTTAATTTGAAAGCAACTTTAAAACGCTGCGTTTCAAGATTTTGACCTCTAAAATAGACCTAAAAATAAAAAATGGCAAGAGATAACTGGATGACGCTTATTCTATAATAAGCTAATTGCAATCCATGTTATTCTTGCCAAAATGAGACTATGATATTAAATCGATTTCTCTCCTACAACGCATGATTATTTTAATCATTAAAGCACTATTGGGATTCTCTAAGAGATAGAACAACTGCCGTCTGAACAGTGACCAGAATTGTCATCAGTAGACAAATCTTCAAATTTCTTTTGTGTATTGATTTCGCCCCACGCTGTATTAATTGCACCTTCAAATGTTTCTAATGGTTGCGCACCTTTTACGACATATTTATCGTTAATTACGAAATAAGGGACCGCTTGTATACCATACATACGTGCTTGACCTTTATCTTTGTTTACTTCATTCGCAAACATGTCATCATTGTCTAAGACCTCTTGTATCTCTCGTTCTTCTAAACCGACACTTTTAGCGATTTCCATCAATTCTGTGTTATCGCTTAAGTTTTTACCCTGTTCGAAATAAGCACTAAACAAAGCATTTACAATTTCTAATTCTTTGCCTTTTGATTTTCCTAATTTAGCTAAACGATGTGCTTTAAAACTGTTTGTAGGTTTCAATATATCCATTTGATAATTCAAGCCTACTTCTTTAGCGTGTTGCGTAATGTTTTCATTATTTTGTTTCGCTTGTTCTAAAGTCACTCCATATTTGCCCGTAATTAATTCAATAAAAGACATGCCTGACCATTCTTCCGCAGTTGGATCTAACTCGTAGCTTTTAAATTCGATATCAACGTCATCTTGAAGCCCTAAGTTTTTAATAGCTTTTTGCAATTTTGTATCACCAATATAGCAAAATGGGCACATAAAATCTGACCATACTTCGACTTTCATCTGATAACCTCCTCATCATTCTTTTCGTAACAAATAACTTAATACAATTGATTATATATCACAAATTAAATGCTTTATATATTAACGAGGTAAATCAATTATTAGATTTTCTATTTAAGATTTAGATATAAACTCCATTTTGATTATCCAATACAAACACTCGCGATTCCACCTATTGCAAAAAAACCAGATACCATATAACTACTCTCTGAGGCTCCCTATATTTATGACCAAAATCAAACAAACGTATCCATATCGATCAACTTGTTACCAACGTCAAAAAATGCTTTATCATGTGTAGCCATAATGATTGTCATGCCATTATTGTTTAATGCTTTAAATAGATTTATCGTATTTAAAGCATTATCTTCATCTAAATTTCCTGTCGGTTCATCAGCATTAATCAATGTTGGATTTTTTAAGATAGCTCTAGCTATAGCAATTCTTTGTTGCTCGCCACCACTACATGTGTACACTTTAGCTTTCATATCAAGATGTGATAATCCCACCATTTGAACAACTTCCTCTATCTTTGCAGTATCTTTTTTTGAAACATTCAACGGTAAGGTTAAGTTGTGAATGATACTTTGATTTTCTAAAAGGCCGTAATTCTGGTAGATATATGCAATATCATCTCTACGAAATTTCAATTTATCCTTTTCTTTACGAATCATTTTCCCTTTAAATGTAACATGACCTTCATCTGGATCTTCTAGTAACCCAATGATATTTAACAAACTCGATTTTCCTTTACCGCTTGCTCCTTTGATAATAATAAAATCACGTTGCTCTATGATATAATCAAAACTTTGTAAAATACGCTTTTTATCAAATGATTTATGAATATTTTTAAGTTCAATCATCTTTTTTTCCTTTCAAAACCTCGTTTAGATTTTCTTTATTTAACTTAATAAATGAGTAAGAAGATACCCATGTTTCAATCAAAATGACACCGAAGAAAATGGAATAAGATATGATATTTTGCTGAGATAAAATTAAGATGCCCATTAATAAATTCAATAATAATAAAAATGTTAAAATAGGTTTGTGAATTTGAAAGTAGCTATATCCTAAAGTATGTTTTATAAAAATTTTATGTTGGTATGATGTGAAATATAGTCTGATAAAAGTAAAGGTCATGACAATAAACGTCAAAGTGGTCAATAAGGCTAATACAGCATATTGTGACGTTTTGACTTTCAGCCTATTAATTTCATCAAATTTGGCATCATATACAGATTCCACACTCGGTATATAACCATCAACATGAAATTTCTCTAAGCCTTTTTTTATCGTTGAATAAGGGTCATCAGACTTACTCTTAAAAACATATCTTGTTGAAAAATAGGTTTCAAAATTACGCAGCGCAGTATTACTCGTTTCAACAATAGCTATTGGCGCAATAAGCGTATTTTTTCGACCTCCAACTTCAAAATCATATGTAGGATAACCTACATTGTTGTCCACCCATATAATATTGATATTTAGATTTTCTTTCTGTTTATCATTACTAATATCCTCATTTTTAAGAAACGCGAAATGATCTTTAAACTGAACCTCAATTTCTTTTTCGTACTGCTTATATTTTATTGGCACAATGATATTTTGTGTACGGCTATCTCTTTGTATATCATCTAAAACATTTTGACCTTGGATTGTATGCCTTTTGTGCGTTTTTAAATAATTAATATCAATCGTAATAGTTTTACCATCAGGCTCTATATTCGCATTTTCTTTTTCATTTAATTTATAGAGCGGTCTTCCATCCGTATTATAAAAATTCCCGACATCAATAATGAATCCTTTGTTATACGCACTGTTATAATAATCTTTTAAATGTTTCCCCAATTGCTCTGCTAATTTCTCATTTTTCAGTTGTCCTTGATCTGAAACTAGCGTTTTATATGCATTTTTAGAAACATCCCAGTATTTTATGCTACTTTGCTGGAATTTATAATTACGATAATTCTGAACTAAATTTTGACTTGATAAAGACAAAAATATCACTGCCATAACCGCTAATGCCATATAGGTATACATCATTAAAAAAGGATCACTTTGCTTCATATTTTTGGCGTATTGCTTTGTATAAATCGCCAGTACGACAGACATCATAGCAATACATGTTACCATTAAAATGATTGACGTACATAACGCAATAAGTACGACTTTGGTGAGATGAACGTCTTTATAAATGAATATATATACCAAAGCGCTCAAAACGATATTGATGCCAACATAACCAAAAGCATAGTATTTAAAATCAGCTAATAAAAATTGAAGTTGATGCCACCAACTATATCCTAAATCGTACAACAATTTACCATCGCTTTTTCGATTCTGTAAACTATGTATTAGCACTGCCAAAAATATAAATAGAAACAAAGTTGAAAGGATGATACTGAACGCATCAATTTGAATATGCTGCGATACGGTATTTTCAACTTTTTCTGTTGAACCTACATTACGATTAATCAATTCGATTACTTTTTGTACACTTTCTGTATCGCCTTTAAAAAAATAAGTGCCTTCTTCCGATAAATTTGTATCTTTCAAATTATAGACTTTAATATGTAAGTGACGATCAAATAAATTCAGTGTGTGATTGTGCGTTGCTTTTTGTTTTAACTGCTGGTCTGTCGTATTAATTGCAACTTTATCATCACTTAAGTATGTCACTTTAGTAATAGCTATATTATATTTCTTTGATAAACTTTCAAAATACGTTGACGCATTTTTGCTATACGCTTTATCTTTATCAAAAGCAAATCGAACCTTTTCACTCTGCTTTTCAACTGCGTTATAGAATGATAATGATTTAACAGAGTCTATTACAACAAAATTTATTATAAGCGATATCGCTACTGCTAATATTAATATAATCCTTTTCATATATACCTCTCTAGTTTAAAAGAACCCATTAAGATTTATCTTAATGGGTAGACCATTTAACTATTTATGATCATAGTAAGATTTGTTACCTTTTAGAGTTGCCTTAACGTGTCCCTTTGAATACACACCAGCTTTTTTCCAACCACCATCACCAACAAAGCCCTTTCCATTAATAGCAGTGCCTTTTCCAGCTTTTTTATAATGCTTATATTCAGAAATTACTGTCTTGTTACGTATACCTCTAATCCAAAAACCACCACTTTTAGCACATGTTGTAATAGAGTAATTTGTAATATTAGAATTATTATCTTGAGTTTCTGATTTCACTAAGCCATTATAATTATCTACACTTTCTGATCCTCCGTTAACACGGTTGTATATTTTTAACGGTTGGTGAAGTATTCACTGACCGTTATTTTAATTTTTGATATTAAAAAAGCACAAATATCTCTATAATTGTAAGTGACCAAAC
>NZ_PNRJ01000012.1:0-83198 GCF_011174885.1 Staphylococcus sp. 191
AAGTTAAGCTCTTTAGCGCCGATGGTAGTCGGACTGACGTTCCGCGAGAGTAGGACGGTGCCAGGTTATTTCTAAAGAGACATCGTGTATGTCTCTTTTTTTATTTAATTAATCAGGCAAATGGATGGTCTATTAAATGCAGACAGTCATAACGGATTTTAGGAAAAGGCTAAGGCATTAATCCCAAAATAAATAGCGCTAAGATGGTTTTTACTAGAAAATCGTCTTAGCGCTTCCTTTTTATGTTAAAACTTTGTATGAGATGACTTCGTTTTCCAAGTGGCAAGCCTTAGTCTATAGTCTTTGGCTCGTCCTGTTCTCTCAGATGTCTCGCCATTAATAGGAAGAAAGTATTTTCCACACACATCAAACAAAAATCGGCAATGTGGAATCGAATCATTCATTGCACATTACAGATTAATCATAGTTTCACGCATTGGTTGATGTATGATTGAAAAAAATACATTTCAGTCATCTCTCATTAATATTCGATATGTTTTATACGGAAACATTTTCACTGGACCTTTATTAATCTGAGAAGTGACACTAAATTAATAATGAGTAGAGCATTTTATTTTCGTTAATATAAATATTCTTCGGATCAAACTGATTCACGTGCTGCTTGAGCTGTTCTAAATCCGTATGTCTCTGCAGTTGAATGCCTATAACCACAGTTCCCGTATTTTGGGAAGACTTTTTTAAATACTCAAACTTTGTAATATCATCATTGGGTCCTAATACATCATTAACAAATTCCCTTAATGCACCGGGACGTTGGGGGAAATTGAGGATAAAGTAATGTTTCATCTCTTCATAAAGAAGAGAGCGCTCTTCAATTTCTTTCATCCGATTGATATCATTATTTCCTCCAGAAACAATACATACGACATTTTTACCTTTTATTTTCTCTTTGTATTGTTCCAATGCGCTTACACTTAGCGCACCAGCAGGTTCAGCTACAATCGCTTGTTTAGAGTACATGTCTAATATCGTAGAACACACTGCACCCTCATCAACTTGGATGTAATCATCTAAAGTCTCACGGCAAATATCAAATGTAATGTCTCCCACTCGGGCTACAGAGGCGCCATCTACAAACTTATCAATGTTTTCAAGTGTTACAACATGACCTTGTTTAATCGACTGATACATACTACTTGCACCTAAAGGTTCTACACCAATCATCTGTGTCTGTGGTGAATAGGATTTAAAATAAGTAGACACACCCGACATCAGTCCGCCGCCCCCGATTGCTCCGAAAACGTAGTCGATTTTAAGTTTGTTTTTTTCAGATTGTTCAATCATTTCTTTGGCTAAAGTGCCTTGTCCGGCAATCGTGTGTACATTATTAAATGGATCAATAAAAGTCATACCTTGTGATGTGGTGTATGCAAGAGCAGCCTTTAAGCAATCGTCAAATGTATCACCAATGAGTTTAATTTCGACATTGTCATCACCAAAAAATTGAACTTGATTAACTTTTTGTTTTGGCGTTGTCACTGGCATAAAAATAACGGCATGAAGATTCAATTGTTTTGCAGTATATGCGACACCTTGCGCATGGTTCCCTGCGCTTGCACAAGTGATACCACGAAGCTTTTGTTCATTGGGTAATACTGCAATGGCATTATAGGCGCCTCGCAACTTAAATGAACGGACCCACTGCAAATCCTCACGCTTTAAATAGACATTACATTGATATTTGAGCGATAAATAATGATCTTTTTCTAAAGGTGTTTCTTTTACGATGTTTTTAAGACGTAAATGTGCATCTTCCACATCTAGTGCATGTACAGTTGTTCGAAGATTAGACATCTCTTTCACTCCTTAAGTATATTTAAGTTCATAATCTTTTATTTCTTTTTCATATTTTAATGTGATTGCGATGTCATCAAGACCATTCACTAGTTTTTCTTTCCATGTCGAATCAATTTCGAAATGAAAAGTTTGTTCTGGTGATTGTACAGTTTGTCGGGGTAAATCGACGATAATGGTTTTAAATTGAGCTAAATGTTTTCGTGCATTCTGGTCTAATTTGATGGGTAAAAGCGCATTTTTTGTACAGTTCATATAAAAAATATCACTAAAACTTTCAGCTATTATCACTTGAAAACCAAAATCTTTAAGCGCCCATGCGGCATGTTCTCGGCTCGAACCACAACCAAAGTTATCACCCGTAATTAAAATGGTTGCATCTTTATAATTTTCATCATTTAATATAAAGTCTGGATTGTCTGAACCATCAGAGAGGTAACGCCATTCATCAAATAAAAAGGGACCATAACCCGTTTTAGAAATACTTTTTAAATGAACTTTCGGAATAATTTGGTCTGTATCAATATTGTCATAAAATAAAGGAACAACTTTACCAGTATATTGAGTGATAGGTTTGATTTCCATTACGCTTCAATCTCCTTTCTTACATCTACAAAGTGACCTTGGATGGCTGCCGCTGCTGCCATAGCAGGGGATACAAGATGAGTTCTCGCACCTTTTCCTTGTCGGCCTTCAAAATTACGGTTACTTGTTGAAGCACAATGGACACCAGCAGGGACTTGATCTGGATTCATTCCTAAGCACATACTACATCCAGGTTCACGCCACTCAAACCCTGCGTCCTTAAAGATGACGTCAAGCCCTAGTGCTTCTGCCTCTTTTTTTACTTGACGAGAACCTGGAACGACAATCGCTGTAATATTAGGGTGAACTTTCTTTCCTTTTACGAAATGACTAGCTTCAATTAAATCAGAGAGCCTTGCATTCGTACAAGAACCTAAAAACACGTAGCCTAAAGGAATATCTTTAGCGAACTGGCCGGGTTTTAAATCCATATAGCGGTAAGCACGTTCGTCATTACTATCTTTCGACTCTGGAAAAGGTGTAGTAAACGAAACACCCATTTCAGGACTTGTTCCCCAAGTCACTTGAGGTTCTAAATCTGAAACGTCTAATTGAATCACTTTATCAAAATGTGCGTCCTCATCACTATACAACTTTTGCCACTGTGGCATTTTTAAATCCATATCTTGAGCATAACGACGTCCTTTAAGATAGTCATAAGTTGTTTGGTCTGGTTGGATTAAGCCATATTTTGCACCTGCTTCAATAGCCATATTACATATTGTCATACGCCCTTCCATTGAAAGTGATTGAATGGTTTCACCAGTAAATTCAAGTGCATAACCTGTTCCAAAATCAACACCATACTGATTAATTAAATATAAGATAATGTCCTTAGCATATACGCCTTTTGGAAGTACACCATTGACTTCAATTTTTAAGTTTTTAGGCTTTGTTTGCCAGAGCGTTTGTGTTGCAAAAACATGTTCAACTTCGCTCGTTCCAATACCAAAGGCAATCGCACCAAAAGCACCATGTGTCGCTGTATGTGAATCTCCACATACAACTGTTTTACCGGGCTGAGTGAGTCCTGTTTCTGGTCCTACCATATGTACGATACCTTGTTCGTCAGCACCCATGTCAAAAAGTTGAACGCCAAAATCTTTGCAGTTTTTTTGTAAAGCTTGTATTTGCTTACTTGCAATTTCATCTTGAATATTAAAAATGTCGACAGTCGGGACGTTGTGATCTAATGTTCCAAAAGTTAAATCAGGTCGTCGTAATTGACGGTTTTGTAATCTTAATCCTTCAAATGCTTGTGGAGACGTCACCTCATGAATAAGATGTAAATCGATGTATAAGAGTTGTGGCGCACCATCTTGCCCCGTAATGATATGCTGATCCCAAATTTTATCAAAAAGTGTCTTACTCATTTGTTAAGCCTCCTTTAATTCCTGTATAATGTGATGGAACAACGCATCAGTCCCATAATGACCTCCTAAATCAGGCGTTGTAATGCCATTTTTAAGTAAGTGGTCGACGGTTTGTTCTAAAAGCTGTGCCATTTTTTCTTGTTGTGCGGATTGGCGTAAACACATGGCGAGTGACAAAATCATGCCGAAAGGATTGGCTTTATTTTGTCCAGCAATGTCAGGTGCAGAACCATGTATCGGTTCGTAGAGTGAAGTACCATTTGTACTAAAGCTTGCAGAAGGGGAAAGTCCTAACGAACCAGGTAACATTGAGGCTTCATCGCTTAAAATGTCTCCGAATAAATTTTCTGTTACAATGACGTCAAAATCAGACGGTCGTTTAATAAGATGCATACTACAAGCATCAACAAGCAAATGTTCAACTTCGACGTCTGGATAGTGCTGTGCGACTTCATTAATCGTTTTACGCCAAAGTTTGCTGCTTGATAACACGTTTTCTTTATCGACAGAAGTTAGTTTTCCTCGACGAGATTGTGCAAGTTTAAAAGCAGTATGTGCAATTCTCATTATTTCCTCTTTACTATATGTCAGTGTATCTACCGCTTCATTTGCATTAAAATAACGTGGTTCGCCAAAATAAAGACCTCCCGTGAGTTCCCTCACAATGATTAAATCGGTTTGATTAACAATCTCACTCTTAATAGGTGACAAGTTCACTGTATAAGGTGTTACACGAGTGGGGCGTATATTTGCATATAAATTTAATGCTTTTCTAAGCTGAAGTAATCCGTGCTCCGGACGACAATCGGGATTTTCCCATTTAGGACCACCGATGGCACCTAACAAAATAGCATCCGCATTTTGACAAGCTTGTAATGTTTCTTTAGGCAAAGGTGTGCCATAGTGATCTATGGCACAACCGCCTATTTTATAATTATCGACATGACAGTCAAAATGGAATTTTGTGGCAAGCACGTCAAGAATTTCTAACGTGCCAGCCATTATTTCTGGTCCAATACCATCGCCTGGAAGTGCAACAAGGTTGAATGTCATTCTGTTGCACCTACCTTGATCACAGGCGTTGTCGATTTAGCTACAGCTTCTACGTAGGCTTTACATGAGGCATAGATAATATCATGGTCAAAGCCAACCCCTGTATATTCTTGTCCATTGACTTCTATACGTACATGAACTTCAGCTTGTGCATCAGAACCTTCAGTTACAGCATCAATGCGATAATCCAATAAGGCAGTTTCAACTTTAAAAATGCGGTCTACTGCATTATAAATAGCTAAAATAGAACCTGTGCCTATACTTGAATCTTGATAAACTTGACCATCGTTATCTTTGATGACGACGACTGCACTTTGTAAACCATTTGAAACGAATTGAAGTTGTAATGCATCAAGATGATACTGGGCATGCTTATCATGTTCACTATCTTGAATTAACGCATGAATGTCTTGATCTGTGACATGCTTTTTCTTATCCGCAATATCTTTAAATGATTTAAACAACGTCTTTTGTTCCTCTACATCGATGTTGTAACCTAAAGCTTTTAATTTTTCTTGGAATGCATGTTTACCCGATAGTTTACCAAGAGGTAATTCTGTATTTTTCACACCGACTAATTGAGGTGTCATAATCTCATAGGTTTCAGGATTTTTAAGAAAGCCATCTTGGTGAATACCAGACTCATGGCTAAAAGCATTTTTGCCTACAATCGCTTTATTACGAGGAACCCTCAAGCCAGCATAGCGTGCTACTAAATCAGAAGTTTGCTTTGTCAGTTCAAGATTGATTCGACTTTGAATTTGGTAGTGATCTTGTCGGACATATAAGCCCAGTGCAACTTCTTCGAGTGCAGTATTGCCAGCACGTTCGCCAATACCATTGACGGCACCTTCAATACGTGTTGCGCCATTTTCAATTGCGGCCATGCTATTGGCAACTGCTAAACCAAGGTCGTCATGACAGTGTGCACTATAAGTAATAGGTTGCGTAGTCTTTACTTTTTCGATTAATGTTTTGAAAATGTAGCCATATTCAGTTGGAAATGTATAACCGACAGTATCAGGTATATTAATTACAGTAGCACCTGCATCAACAGCGGCTTGTACACTTTGAATTAAAAAAGGTAACGGTGTTCTTGTAGCATCTTCAGGTGAAAATTGGACAACTTCAAAACGTTCTTTTGCATAAGTGACATATTTCGTAATCGCAGCTAATACTTCATCTTCCGTCATTTTTAATTTGTACTTCAAATGGATTGGACTTGTCGCAATAAATACATGTATAGAAGGGGAGACAGCGTCTTTAGTCGCTTCGTATACAGCATCGATATCAGCTTCACGACATCGGGCTAATCCTGTCACAGTTGTCTTTTTAATGTTTGTGCAATTGCTTTTACAGAATCAAAACTACCTTGACTTGAAGCGGGAAAGCCTGCTTCAATCACATCGACACCCCATTTTTCAAGTTGTTCTGCTATTTTTAACCGTTCTTCAAATGAAAAACTGACGCCAGGTGTTTGTTCTCCATCTCTAAGTGTTGTATCAAAAATTTGAATATGACTAGACATTTTCAATCACTCCTAACAATTATTTCTGAATGCTTTTCGATTTAATAAACGGCATCATTTCACGCAATGATTGTCCCACCTGTGTGATTTGATGATCCTGTTGCGCTTGTCGCATTGATTTAAAGTCTTTAAATCCGTTATGATTATCATCAATGAAACTTTGGCTGAAATGACCATCTTGAATATCTTTAAGTACAGCTTTCATGTTGGCTTTCGTATCCTCTGTGATGACACGTGGTCCAGATACATAATCCCCAAATTCTGCAGTATTCGAAATAGAATAGCGCATATTTTCAAGTCCGCCTTCATACATAAGGTCAACTATTAATTTCATTTCATGTAAAACTTCAAAATAAGCAATTTCAGGTTGGTAACCAGCTTCAACTAAAACTTCGAAACCACTTTGAATGAGGCGTGTCACTCCACCACATAAAACTGCTTGCTCACCGAATAAATCTGTCTCTGTTTCCTCTTTATAAGAGGTTTCTAACACACCTGCACGTGTTGCGCCAATGCCTTTAGCATAACTTAAAGCCAAATCTCGAGCTTGCCCTGAAGCATCTTGGTGAACAGCAAAGAGCGCAGGAACTGCTGAGCCTTCAACAAATGTGCGTCGAACTAAATGACCCGGTCCTTTTGGTGCAACTAAAAACACATCGACATCACTTGGTGGATTAATCACATTGAAATGAATATTAAAACCATGTGCAAATGCGAGCGCATTACCCGCTTCTAAATGAGGTTCAATTTCATTTTTATAGACATCGCCTTGGATTTCGTCAGGTAATAGAACCATAACGACATCGGATTGTTGAACGGCTTCACCAACTGGGGATACATCAAATCCATCTTCTTTTGCTTGATCAAAAGATTTACCCGGTCTAATTCCAATGACAACGTCGTAACCATTATCTTCTAAGTTTTGTGCATGAGCGTGGCCTTGAGAACCATAACCAATAATTGCGATTTTTTTTCCTTGTAATGCATCGTTTTCAACTGAATTGTCATAATATACTTTTGCCATATTAAACGACCTCCATATGTACATATTTTTAAATAATTGCTGCTGTGCCTGTGCGTGCGACTTGTTCAATTTGAAATGATGATAGATCGTCAAGAAGTTGATTTAACGTATATTGAGGGCCTGTCGCTTGAATAAACGTATATTGCCCATCTTCTTTTAATACAGAAACTAGCGCATCATAAGGTTCGATAACTTGCATCAAGTCGGATTGTTGATAAGGTTTTTTTAACTTAATTAAAAGTAATTCTCTGTTAAAACTGTTGGTACTTGTTATATCTTGAACAAGAAGGGTATTGACTTGCTTTTCTAATTGTTGAATGATAGTTCTCTGTTTTTCATCATCTGGAACTTCCGCGATAAAA
This sequence comes from Staphylococcus sp. 191, assembly GCF_011174885.1. Classification (NCBI taxonomy): domain Bacteria; kingdom Bacillati; phylum Bacillota; class Bacilli; order Caryophanales; family Staphylococcaceae; genus Staphylococcus; species Staphylococcus sp. 191. Next base: position 7,741 of record NZ_PNRJ01000012.1, read on the forward strand.
GTGATTTCTGAAATACCTTCCTCCAAAGTAGGGGTAGCTGTAATGCTTACGATATTAATTTGGCGTCTAACAAACAGACTGGTTAATCGGTTCAACGTTCCTGCTTTGTCAAAGACACGTAACTTAAACGTTCGCTTCATAGTAAACCCTCCATTTCATGATTTGCTTTACCACTTGGAACCATTGGCAATACAGGTTCCGTTGGTGAAATTCTAACTTCAATTAATGCTGGACCATCATGAAGAAAGGCTGCATCGATTTGCGATTCTAGTTTCTGATTGTCATCGATTAAAAAGCTTTTAACCCCATAGGCTTCGCTTAATTTTCTAAAATCAGGTTGATCATTGAATACAGAATGAGAAAAGCGTTGATTAAAGAATTTGTCTTGCCACTGCTTAACCATACCGAGTGTGCCGTTATTAATGAGGACAATTTTGATTTTTAAATTAAATTCATTGAGTAAGGCCATTTCCTGATTCGTCATTTGAAAGCCACCATCACCAACAAAAACAACGACCGTGTCAGAAGGTTTCGCAAATTGAGCGCCTATTGCTGCTGGAATACCAAAGCCCATCGTTCCTAAGCCACCACTTGTAATAAGTTGACCATAAGTTTCAAATGGATAAAATTGAGCAACCCACATTTGATGTTGACCGACATCGGTTGCGACATAAGCTTTCCCTTTTGTAATCTCACCAATATATTCAATAACGCGTTGTGGTCGGCTGAATTCGCGTTGTTCAGATGGAAGATATTTGAATGGGTGTTTTGATTTATTGGCATTAACAGTATCGAGCCAATCTTCATGATCGGGAACTTCAATATGATACTTCGATAATGCAGCTAATACGGCACCTACATCAGCAACGATACCTAAATAAGTTCTAATAATTTTGTTGATTTCAGATGGATCAATATCAACATGGACAATTTTGGCATGCGGTGCGAATGATTCTGGTTGGCTTGCAAGACGGTCATCAAAGCGAGAACCAAAGTTAATGAGTAAATCGCAATCCGTTAGTGCCATATTGCTTGCATAGGAACCATGCATGCCGCCCATTCCAAGAAATAAGGGATGGGAAAAAGGAATAGCACCTAAGCCATGTAAAGTAGTCACTACAGGAATTTGATATTTTTCAACAAATTGTAGGAGGGCTTCATTTGATTTTGAAAAGTTCACACCGGCACCTGCTAAAACAATAGGTTGCTTGGATGATTTTAATAATGCAGTTAATTTTTGAATTTCATCAATTTCAGGTTTGTGGTTCACATAATAACCAGGCGTATTAACTGTCTCGTCGTTTGTCGTTTCAGTAGAGAGGACACCCATATCTTTAGGAAAGTCAATAACAACAGGTCCTTTTCTACCAGAATTGGCAATATGGAATGCTTCTTTTACAATTCTAGGAATATCCTTTACATCATGAACTTGGTAGTTATGTTTCGTAATTGGTGTCGTCATTGATAAAATATCTGCTTCTTGAAAAGCGTCTTTGCCGATACCGGGTGTTGCAACTTGACCCGTGATGACAACTAAAGGTAAAGAATCACTATAAGCATCTGCAATACCTGTCATCGCATTTGTCGCACCTGGACCACTTGTTACTACGACAACGCCGGGTTTACCACTCACACGCGCATAACCTTCTGCAGCATGTGTGGCGCCTTGCTCATGACGGTAAAGGATATGCTTAATTTGTCCGTTATAAAAAGTATCATAGAGTGGTAGAACGGCACCGCCAGGGTAACCAAAAATATACTCAACTTCTTCTTCTAAAAATGCTTCTACTAATAATTCTGCACCAGTTTTCAACGCGTGTGTCTGTGGTTGTAAAGTTGAAGTCAACTGCTCTGTCTGTCCATAATCCGTTGCTTTTTCAGTGTTTGTCATCTTGAATCCCTCCATCTTTTTAAAGTAACTCATCTGGTACTTTCATGATGCCACCTGTGTTAGCACTCGTAACAAGCGCGGTATATCTGGCTAAATAACCTGTTTTCACTTTTGCTTTAAAGGGTTGTTGTTGGGCATCTCGTTTTTCAAGTTCTTCATACGATACATTTAAGGATAAAGTGCGGTGCGTAAGGTCGATTGTAATTTCATCGCCATCTTCAATTAAGCGGATAGGACCACCTGAAGCGGCTTCTGGTGAAATATGACCCACAGCAATACCACGTGTTGCTCCTGAAAAACGACCATCTGTAATTAATGCCACGTCTTTGCCTAAACCTCGCCCTACAATCGATGAAGTAGGTGCTAGCATTTCAGGCATGCCTGGACCGCCTTTAGGACCTTCATAACGAATGACAACGACATGTCCTGCACGCACCGTATGATTATCAATAGCTGAGACCGCTTCGTCATGACTATCAAAACAAATCGCTTTTCCTGTAAAGGTTTTGATGGATGGATCTACTCCGCCAACTTTTATGACTGCGCCATCTGGAGCGATATTGCCATATAAAATAGATAGACCGCCTTGTTGATCATAAGGTGTATCTAAGTGTCGAATGACTTGATTATTAGTAATCTCTTTGTCTTGATTGTTTTCTCGAAGTGTTCGTCCTGTGACAGTTATCCGATCAGGATGTAAGACACCGTCTTTTTTCATTAATTCATTGATAATTGCTGGTACGCCGCCCACTTGATGGACATCTTCCATTGAATATGCTGAACTAGGTGCGATTTTAGATAAATACGGTGTTTTTTTAGCGATATCATTAATCCGTTGAAGGTCGTAATCAATGCCTGCTTCATTGGCGATAGCTAACGTATGTAATACAGTATTTGTAGATCCACCCATTGCCATATCAAGTGCAAATGCATCATCAATTGCTTCTTTCGTGATAATATCTTTAGGCTTTAAATCATTGTTGACATTTTCTACCAACTGTTTTGCGGCTGCTTTTATCATCTCTCTTCTTTGATCACTCACTGCTAATGCTGTGCCGTTATATGGTAATGCCAGTCCTAAAATCTCCATTAGACAATTCATTGAATTTGCAGTGAACATTCCTGCACATGAGCCACAAGTCGGACATGCGTTTTGTTCCATTTCTAAAAAGTCTTCTTTACTCATTGAACCTTCTTTAAATGCACCAACTGCTTCAAACATAGATGAGAGAGTCAATGCTTTACCTTGAGAAGATAACCCCGCTTTCATTGGACCTCCAGAACAAAATATAGCTGGGACATTCGTTCTCACTGCTGCTAGTAACATTCCAGGTGTGATTTTGTCACAGTTTGGAATGTAGAAGACACCATCGAACCAATGGGCATTGATAACTGTTTCAGCTGCATCTGCGATAATTTCTCGGCTTGGTAATGAATAGCGCATCCCAATATGGCCCATCGCAATGCCATCATCGACACCAATCGTATTAAATTCAAATGGAATGCCTCCCGCTTCTCTAATCGCTTCTTTGGCGATATCAGCTAATTCTCTTAAATGCACATGACCAGGAACAATATCGATATATGAATTACAAATAGCGATAAAAGGTTTGTTCATGTCAGTAGGGGATTTAATTTGTCCCGTCGCATGTAATAAACTTCTGGCCGGTGCTTGTTGGTCTCCTTTTTTAATCATGTCACTTCTCATCTGTATGGCCTCCCTTGATTTTTGAAAATAAAAAAAGATACGCCCCAATTGGTGTTGGGACGCATCTTTAAGTCCCATTCAATTAGAAATAGGACTTAAGCGATTAGTAAAATTTCTACTAATGCTCCAGTCCTGAGCGTAAAATTAAAATGACAATATTATTTTGTTGTGTATGTGTCATGCATGGATATGTTTTCATTGTCTAACGCTCCCTTCAAAATGAATGTGATGTATGTTAAATTAAATTGGTTTCATCAATTACGAGAATGAGAAAAATTTAGAATTTAGAGAATTGTCTAAAAATTACGTGTTATAAATTTAACCCATCTTTTCTTCTAAGTCAACAGTAAATGTAAAATTTTCTGAAAATAATCTTAAAATACAGTCAATAAAGCGTCATTCTTATTTCAAAGTAAATGTCAAGAATCAGATAAGGTCAAATAGAAAAAAATTTGTTACAATAGATAGGAAAATTAAGTCAGGAGTGCGGAAAGTATGAGAATAAAAAATATAGCAGAAATGCAGAGGTTCGCTAATTTACTGACACCACTTCTAAAAGCGCAAGATGTGTTGTTATTAGATGGTGATCTTGGCGCTGGTAAAACAACTTTAAGTCAATTTATCGGAAAAGCATTAGGGGTTAAACGTCACATCAGTTCACCGACCTTTAATATTATTAAGTCATATAAAGGAGACACCTTAAAATTTCATCATATGGATTGCTACCGACTTGAGAACTCCGATGAAGATTTAGGGTTTGATGAATTTTTTAATGACTACGCAGTTACAGTCGTTGAATGGAGTACGTTTATTAAAGATTATTTACCGGATGCGTTTTTAAAAATTAACATTAAAGTAATCAATGAAGATGAACGAGAAATCGAACTCGAGGCAAAAGGTCAACATTTTGAAGAAATCAAGGAGCAAATGATACATGTATAGTTTACTTATAAATAGCGCGAATCAACCTTTATCAGTTGCTGTTTTACAAGATGGCAAAGTTTTAGTAACACATACAACGACGGTTAAACGCAATCATTCTATACAATTAATGCCATTAATCGAGTTTTTACTTGTGCAATGTGAACTTAAAGCAAAAGATTTAGATGAAATTATTGTGGCAGAAGGGCCAGGCTCTTATACAGGATTGCGTATTGGTGTCACTACAGCTAAAACATTAGCGTACACTTTAGGCATTCAGTTATATGGTGTCTCTTCATTAAAGGCAATTGCAGCGAATATTGAATACTCAGATGCCTATATTATCCCAATCATTGATGCCCGAAGAGGGAACGTCTTTGCTGGGGTTTATCAATGGCAAGGTCAACAGTTAGTCGCTGTCATGGAAGATCAACATATTGCCTTATCTCAATTAATTACACAATGGTCTAACAAAGAGAATGTTATCTTTATAGGTGATGATGTCACACATTTCACAAATGAACTTGAAGGATACCAATGTAACGCAGAACCGCCTAGAGCAGATAAAATGTATCGATATAAAGGTGAACCACGTGAGATTCATACGTTTGTACCGCAATATTTAAAGTTATCGGAGGCAGAACAAAATTGGATGGATCAACAGAAATAAAAGAGAAACTTCAAATAAGACATATGATGCTTGAAGATGTTCCAGCTGTTTTTGATCTTGAACAGATAAGCTTTAAAAAGAGTTCGTGGATGATTGATGCGTTTTATTATGAATTGGAGCAAAATCATTTTGCCCATTATTTTGTTGTAGAGTTCGAAGATAAAATAATCGGTTACCTAGGCTTATGGATTGTTGTGGACCAAGCCCAAATTACAACAGTTGCTATTGATCCGGACTATAGAGATTACGGATTAGGTCAATTATTATTAAAATATGTTATTAATTTTGCGTCTTCAATCGCAACGGTAATGAGTTTGGAAGTGCGTGAAGATAATCATGTCGCGCAGCATGTTTATCAAAAACTTGGTTTTGAATATGGCGGTAAAAGAAAAAATTATTACGGTGATGGAGAGGATGCGTTAGTCATGTGGGTGAGTTTAAATGACTGAGAATACAACGATTTTGGCACTTGAGACAAGTTGTGATGAAACAAGTGTCAGTGTAATAGAAAACGGAACAAAAATTTTAAGTAATAGTGTGTTAAGTCAAATTGACAGTCATAAACGATTTGGCGGTGTTGTCCCTGAGGTCGCAAGTCGTCATCATGTTGAAAATATAACATTAATCATTGAAGATGCATTGCAACAAGCAGACAAATCAATGGACCAGATTGATGCAGTGGCTGTAACGCAAGGCCCAGGTCTTATTGGTGCGTTACTTGTTGGTGTCAATGCTGCTAAGTCACTAGCTTTTGCTAATGATAAACCACTTATACCTGTCCATCATATTGCGGGGCACGTGTATGCGAACCAACTTGGAACAGGATTGAAATTCCCATTAATTGCATTAATTGTTTCGGGTGGACATACGGAGCTTGTCTATATGAAAGATCATTTACAATTTGAGATTATTGGTGAAACACGAGATGATGCAGTAGGCGAAGCTTATGATAAAGTCGCACGAACAATTGGTTTACCTTATCCCGGAGGCCCAGCGGTTGATCGATTAGCAACGCAAGGTGAGGACACATATCAATTTCCTCGTGTATGGTTGGAGCCTGAGAGTTATGATTTTAGCTTTAGTGGTTTGAAAAGTGCAGTGATTAATAAATTGCACAATCTAAAGCAAAAAGGTGAGCAAGTGATTCCTGAAAATGTTGCGACAAGTTTTCAAAACAGCGTAGTGGAAGTGCTCGTTGGAAAAGCAATGCGTGCTTGTGAAGATTACAATGTTAAACAGTTGATAGTAGCTGGAGGTGTAGCAAGTAACAAAGGGCTTCGTAAAGCTTTAGAACAAGCTACGCGTGAAAGAGGCATAGAACTCGCTATTCCAGAACCACGTCTATGTACGGATAATGCCGCAATGATTGGAGCAGCAGCTCATTATATTTATGAAAAAGGAATTCGGGGCGACATGGCTTTAAATGGTAAAAGCAGTATGGATATTGAAATGTATTTAGATCATGAATAATGAATGTTGCACGTTTTTAAACAGCAACCTTATTTTGAGGGTGAGACAACGAAATCAAACGATTTCTGTCTCTCCTTTTTATGTCAAAAGAAAAGTGATATATTCTAATCACCATTAAAATTTAGATACTTGTCTATATAGATGTATAACTATAAACAACTTAAATCTTCACATTTTAAGCTCACTTTTCTGATTGAGCAAAAGTCAATAGAGAACATGCGTACTTATGCACAAGTTGTTAAGAACCTGTGCATAACATTGGCGTAAAATTGGGGATAAGTTGTATATAATTGTGCATAAGGATAGAATATTCTAGCTTTTAACTTGTGGATAATGTGGATAACTTTGTGGATAGTTGGTGTTATGCTATTTCATATGTGGACGAAATGTAAACAGTAGGTGATTAAAAAAATAAACCGAGTAGAAAATTTTACTCGGTTTACTTCATTTAATTTTCATATTCAGTTAACAAAAGTTGTAATTCTTCCCAGTTTGTCATCACTTGTTCTAATGCTTGTTCGATTTTTTGACGTTCTTCAGCTAGAGATTGTGTTTTTTCGAAATCATTAATGACAGCTTCATCTGTCATTTGTAAATCAATCGCTGCAATCTTGTCTTCTAACTCAGAAATTTGGCTTTCGTCACTTTCAATCTGGCGCTCTATTTTACGCTTTTCACGACGAAGCGTCTTTTGATCTTGATAAGTCGTTGGCTGAGTACTTGAATCTACTTCTAACGTCGCTTGATTTTGTTGGTTATCATATGCAGCAAGTGCTTGTTGTTGCTCTAACTTTTCCAAATAGTATTGATAATCCCCTAAATAAAGCGTGCCACCTTTTTCGTTTAAATCAAAAATTCGATTCGCCAATTGGTTGATAAAATAGCGGTCATGCGAAACAAAAATGAGTGTCCCTTGGAAATGTTTTAAAGCTTGCTCTAACATCTCTTTAGAATCAATGTCTAAGTGGTTTGTCGGTTCGTCTAATATGAGCACATTGTTACGTTCTAACATGAGTAATGCCAATTGCAAGCGTGCTTTTTCACCGCCTGATAAATCATTGATGACTTTTAATACGTCATCTTGCGTAAATAAAAAGCGTCCTAAAATGGCACGCACATCTTTTTCAGGCATTTGACGATATTGGTCCCACACAAAATTCAAAATAGTTTTGTTTGAACGAAATTCTGCTTGTTTTTGATCATAGTAGCCAATTTTAAGATTTGCACCATCAATCACTTGCCCCGATAAAGGTGGAAGGCGTTTGGCTAAAGTTTTAATTAAAGTAGATTTACCTATCCCATTAGGACCGATAATACCGATATGATCCCCTTTGTTGATTTCAAATTGTATGGGTTGCGTAATAGGGGAGACATATCCAATCGTTAAATCTTGAATGTGCATGACATCATTTCCAGTATTGCGATCAAAATCAAATTGAATGTTCGCACTTCTAGCGTCTAACATCGGCTTTTCAAGGCGTTCCATTTTTTCTAAAACTTTTCTACGGCTTTTAGCCATACCACTCGTGGAAGCACGTGTAATGTTTTTTTTCACAAAAGTTTCAAGACGTTTCATTTCATTTTGTTGTCTTTCATATTCAGCTAAACGCTTTTGATAATATTGATCTCTTAATTCGATAAATTTAGCGTAATTTCCGACATAATGTTTAACTTCTCCTAATGAAACATCGTAAATTTGAGTTACGATTTTATCTAAAAAGAATCGGTCGTGTGAAATAATAACGATAGCGCCTTTGAAATATTTTAAATAATCTTCTAGCCATTCTGTTGTGGCCATATCTAAATGGTTCGTCGGCTCATCTAAAAGAAGGAGATCAGGTTCGCTTAATAACATTTGTGCTAATGACAGACGTGTTTTTTGTCCGCCGCTAAAATCATTAATCGGACGATGATAATCTGCTTCACTAAAATCCAGTCCATTTAAAACAGTTTTAATTTTACTTTCATATTGATAGCCTTCAAGCTGTTCAAATTCATTTGAGAGCTTTTCATATTGATCAATATGCGTTTTATATTCTACTGACTCATACATATCCGCATGAGCTGCAAGCCAATCGGTTTCAACTTTCATACGCTCTGAGATGGATTGAACATGCGCAAACGGTTTGGCCATTTCTTCGAAGACTGTGTTTTGGGTATTTAATGTCATTTGTTGTGTCAAATAGCCTAATTTCAAGCCTTTGATTTTAGAGATATGGCCGGAATCATAGTTTTCAACACCAGCGATGATTTTCATCAATGTTGATTTACCCGCACCGTTACGTCCTACAATGCCAATTCGTTCGCCGGTTTTTACTTCAAAGTTGACGTCTTCAAAAATCTCTTCACCATCAAACGATTTGGTGACGTGACTTAATTGCATTAAAATCATATGGCATGCTCCTTTCATTCTTAATTATTGTACAATAAACGCAATATGTATCAAGCACTTAATGTTTTCATAACCATAAAATTAAGTTATAATTATTATCACATACTATGTATATGAGTGCACGCATAAGAAAGACTACGGAGGACTTTAAAATGGGAAAAGAAAGCAATAAAATTCCTAGAGCGACCTTAAAACGTCTCCCTTTATATTACCGATTTGTCAATATTTTAAAGGCTAAAGGTGAAGATCGTGTGAATTCAAAAGCGATAAGTGAAGGCTTAAATATAGATTCTGCAACAATTCGCCGAGATTTTTCATATTTTGGAGAGCTTGGGAAAAAAGGTTATGGTTACAATATTGATAGTCTATTGGAATTCTTCAAATCTGAGTTAAGCGATTCTGATGAAATCAAAATAGGTATTGTTGGCGTAGGGAATTTAGGTAAGGCACTAATCACTTATAACTTTTCAATTCACGATGATATGACCATTACTGAAGCCTTTGATATCAGTGAGGAAATCATTGGTACACAAGTGGGTGATGTGACGGTAAAATCAATGGACGAGATAAAAAGTACCGTTGAAGCTGAAGCGTTAGAAGTCATTATTATTGCTACACCAGGAAGAGTAGCACAAGAAGTGGCCGATGCACTTGTAGATGCAGGTGTGAAAGGAATACTTAATTTTACACCGAAACGTGTGCACGTACCTCAATCTGTACAAGTACATCAAATTGATTTAGGTGTGGAATTACAATCATTATTATTCTTTATGAAAAATTATAATGGTTAACCTTTTATGAAAATTATCCATACATACAAAAAGATTTGTTTGGATGAACTGTAAATTAAAACATAGCACTATGAAGAGAGTATAAAAGTCTAATGATAATATTAGATTTTATACTCTTTTTTATTGCGCATAGGTCAGTTCTAAAGCATGTATGTTTAAATATACAAATGTATTCAAATGAACTTGAGAAAAAATATATGTTTTTATATTTATTTTTAAAATGTACTTGAAAAATAAGGTCTTATTTTTTATAATACCTATAATGTTAATCGGATATAGGGGGTAGGAATATTGATTTGGACCGTGATAAGTGGATTGATTGTGGGAAGTTTACTTGGTTTCGTAATGCAACGTACGCGTTTTTGTTTGACGGGTGGCTTTAGAGATATGTATGTTCAAAAAAATAATAAGATGTTTTATGCGTTGCTTATTGCGATTAGTATCCAAGCTATTGGCTTATATATATTAACTTCATTGGGTGTTATCACGATAGATAATGGGACATTTCCAATTGTAGGAACGATTGTTGGATCATTTATTTTTGGTATTGGGATTGTACTCGCAGGAGGTTGTGCCACTGGGACATGGTATCGTGCAGGGGAAGGTTTAATTGGCAGTTGGATTGCACTTTTCATGTATGCACTATTTGCAGCAATCTCTAAATATGGCGTTCTGTTACCACTGAAAGATACAATGAATCAACAAACCGTTTATGAAGCGGATATGGCGACATCTACAGGGGTACCAAGTTGGATATGGTTAATCTTATTAACTGGTGTTACGCTATTTTTGGTTATGACCACGTTGAAAAAGCCAAAATCAAAAATCGCTATACCAAAATTAAAACCACGCTATACTGGGGTACGTCACTTTTTATTTGAAAAGCGATTTCATCCTTTTGTTGCAGCGATTGCGATAGGTTTCATTGGACTTATCGCTTGGCCAATGAGTATTTCAACAGGAAGAGAAGGTGGGCTAGGCATTACGACACCATCTGCGAACTTAATCGCCTTTTTAACAACAGGAAATGTTTCTTTCATTGACTGGGGTGTTTTCCTCGTTTTAGGTATTTTTGTAGGATCGTATATTGCAGCACGTGGTTCAAGAGAATTTAAATGGCGTTTACCAGATATTAAAACAATACGTAATAGTGTTATTGGTGGTGCATGTATGGGATTTGGTGCAGCGCTCGCAGGTGGATGCTCAATAGGTAATGGTTTAGTTGCAACTGCTGCATTGTCATGGCAAGGTTGGATAGCTTTAGTGGCTATGATTTTAGGGACATGGTTTATGAGCCATTTCTTATTTGTGAAACCTTTAAAAGCAGCGCGTCAACAACAAACGCATACATCAACACAATCTGTTAATATTTAAAAATGAAACGAAAGGAGCTTCACAATGTTATATGAACTCGGTACAGTGGGCATGGTTTGTCCATTTCCTTTAATTGAAGCACAGAAAAAGATGGAGGAATTAGCACTAGGCGATGAACTGAAAATTGACTTTGACTGTACACAAGCCACAGAGGCTATTCCCAATTGGGCAGCAGAGCAAAACTATCCAGTGACTGAATTTGAACAAATAGATCATGCGTCTTGGACGATTACGGTTCAAAAGGCGTAAATGATAGCACGTTCAATAATAATTGAATAATTTATATGGTATAAAGCAGTTGAGGTATATCTCAGCTGCTTTTTGTACGACATCATATTTTAAAATATTAAGATAAAGCAATATAAAAGAGTCTAAGGTCTTAATTTTAGGACATGCTTAAACATTTTTATGATAAAATAGCTACTGAGATCATATGGAGGAGCTAAGATGGGGACAGCTTACTTTTCCAATGCAAATTAAAATCATGATGCTCAAACGTAGCGTCTTTTTTATTTTTACATAACTCTAACGTGTTTAACGCGTCGTATCATAGTAACAGCAAATCATCAAAATAAGCGCAAGGTTTGGTTTATATGTAACAACAGGTGGCATATATGATCAGCAGTATGAGATAAGGAGGATACATATGGAACAATGGAGTCGCGAAATGCGATATCGTAAATATGAGGAAGTAGATGAAAAGGAAATTTTAGCATTACATGAAAAAGTAAAGTCTTCTCCATATCGTCAAATTTTTCATATTCAACCACCTACAGGATTACTCAGTCATCCGAGTGGTTTAATTTTTTTTAATGGCCAATATTATATCGCACATCAGTGGTTTCCTTTAGGGCCAGTAGATGGCTTAAAATATTGGAGACAACTAACAAGTGATAACTTAGTGACTTTCAAAGATAAAGGTGTGGTTTTACGTCCTGACCAGACATATGACAGTCATGGCATACATAGCGGCAGTGCATTTTCTTATCAGTCGTCGCTTTATTATATGTATACTGCAAGCCATAGAGATGAGAATTGGGAGCTTAAAAGTAGCCAAGTTATTGCTAAGGTACAAGACGTTGGAGCAGTAGAAAAATTATCTCCGCCGGCAATTAGTACGCCACCTGAAGGCTATACACAGCAGTTTGGAGATCCGAAAGTATTTAAAAAAGGGGAACAATTATATGCTGTGATTGGTGCACAGCGTGAAGATTTAACAGGTTGTCTTCTCATGTATGTCGCAGATCAACCAGAAGGACCTTGGCATTTTAAAGGTGAAATAAAAACGCAATTACAGAGTTTTGGACATATGTGGACTTCACCAGACTATTTTCAAATTCATGGAAAAGATATTTTCCTATTCTGCTCTGAAGGTGTGGAATCTGATCAATATCAAAATACGTATTTAAGTGGCTATATCGTAGGGACATTAGATTTTGAAACACTCGTATTCGAACATGGTGAATTTCAAGAATTAGATGCAGGCTTTGATTTTTATGCACCGCAAACGATAGAGGATGAAGCGGGGAGACGCGTTTTAATAGGATGGATGGGTATACCTGATGTAGAGTACCCAACAGATGCCGATGGTTGGGTACACTGTCTAACACTTCCTCGAACATTGACTATTGAAAATCAAATATTGAAACAAAAACCACATATGCATTTGAGAAAGTTGCGCAGTAACGAAGAATCAGCACTAGGCTACGCTAATAAATTTATTAAACAGCTCCATCCCTATGAAGGGGTCCAGTATGAACTAGTCGTTGATATTTTAGAAAACGAATCTTCTGCTTTTGAATTACAGTTACGTGCTTCTAGTCATGAATCGACTGTCATTCGTTATGAGACAGCAACGAAAGAAGTCATACTTGAGCGTTTTGATAGTGGCGCACTGCCATTTCCGGTAGAAGGGACATCAAGAAGTACACGTTTAAACTCAGAGTTAAAACAATTGCGTATTTTTGTAGATACATCGAGTATCGAAATCTTTTGCAACGAAGGCGAACGTGTGTTAACTTCACGTATTTTCCCGAAAACAACATCGAATAAAATTAAGGTCGTTACGGATTCGGGGCAAGTCTATTTAAAAATGACTAAATATGATATTGCGACAGAAATAACAGAAGAATAATCTAAAAATGAATACAATCCAATAAAAAAACAAGCAGGTGATTCTTTTCCTGCTTGTTTATATTTTCTTTAAATTACGTACTGAAACATAACAAAACTCTTCATTTTTAAAATATGCAATGCGTTCTTTAGAATCCACACTACTTATGTTATGTCTGTTGAGTACAAAACTGTTATGACATCTAAAAAAGCGATCATCAATTTGCGCTAACTCTTTGAGATTGCCATAAAATTCGATTTGGCGATTATCTAAATGTGCAATCAAACGATGTGATTTAGGTGATGATTCAAAAAACATCACATCATCATATTGAACATAAACAGAATTGCTGCCGCGTTTCAGTTCTAATGTTTCAACAGTTTTATCTTTCGTTAATAAATCTAAACGTTTTAATGCAGTTTCTAAACAATCAACAATTCGTGTACGTAATTCTTCAGGATCGTCTTTAAAAATAAAATCCATCGCTGCAACTTTGTAAACAAATGTCAAATAAGTCAATTCAGTATGGCTTGTTACAAAAATGATATTACCAACAGGGTCATGCTTACGAATCTCACTTCCAAGTTTAATCCCGTTAATATCAGATTCTAATTGAATATCTAGAAAATAACAGCCAATATCACTCATGTTTTTAGAAGCTTCTAACACTTCATATGGATTATCTGTGGCAATTTCGATTTCCATAGGTTTTTCTTCAATCATAATATAGTTTTCAATAATGGATACCATGCGTTCACGTTGTTTTGGATCGTCTTCACAAATCAATACTTTCATAGTTACGCACATCCTTAATCATCATCATTCATGACTTCAATTTTTTGTATAAAATATTGGTTTTCAATCGTTGTATCAAGCAAAACATTTTCTGTTTTATCTGTAATTTCTTTCAAAGTCGATAAACCGATACCACGATTTTTCCCTTTCGTTGAAAAGCCTTCTTGGAAGAGGGTATGTAATTTTGGCATATTTTTTGGTGCTTTATTCATGATAATAATTAAAACAGAAGTCTCTGTTTTAATGAATGCAATTTGAATCATTGGGTCTTCAACCGTCAATGAAGCTTCGATCGCATTGTCCATGATAATACCTAAAACACGACTCAAATCAATAATTTCCATATTAATAGATGAAATCTCATCAGCAACTTCAACACTAATTTCGATATTATTTTCTTGAGCTGATAAAATTTTAGTAGTGATAACGCCTTTAATTTCGCGTACTTTTAACTTCTCAATCCCATTTAATTTTAAAGAATTTGTTTCAAAATGCCCTTTTAGGGGGTTAATATTATTATGATAATACGCTTTCAGACCTTCTAGATCATCTTCACGCAAGTACTCAGACATTGTTGCTAAAATATTAATGTAATCATGACGGAACTTACGCATTCGATTATTAACTTTTTCCATTTCTAATGTGTATTTATAATAATCTTCTGCCTCTTGTTTTTTGTGTTGATATCCAATTTCTCGAGATATCGTTAGGGTTGTCATTATGAAAATAATTGTAAAAGCCAATAATAATACAAAATAAACAATGCCGAATGTTTTTAATTCATTAATAGAACTTGCTGATTTAGGCATTTGATAGAAGAATATATAAATACCAACTGTTAAAAATAAAATTAAAATAGTTAAATAAAATCTATTTAAGTGAAGCCACGAAAGTTTGAACTTGTTAAATATAACAACAAACAATATAGCAAAAAAATAACAAAAAATAGTGTAGAATATTATATAAATAATAAATCCAGCGTTAGTACTAATACCATGATTAATAAAAAAAGCAAAAACAAGAACGCCCAGAAAATTGCTAACAATTAATACTAGTATAGTTACTAATACTGTTATAACACCCATAATTTTTTGTCGTTTATAGTAAAATACAAAAAATCCAATCACTAAGTAAAATAAACTATTTTGACCAAAAACAAAGTAAAAAACAAGCGAGGGACCTACAATTCCTAATAAAATAAGAATGTAATCCCTTTTTGTATATCTATATTTTGGAATAATACTCGTGATTGAAGTAAATATAATTGTTTGAAATACAATAATTATTGTTGAGATTATTGGATTCAATGTTTATACACGCTTTCCACATTTTATTATTCTTCTTCTAAGAGTTCAGCAGGAATTTCAGGTTCGTAAAAATATCCGATACAAAGTGGATATTTAGCATAAGTACTAATAGAAGCAAAGATATTTGTTAAAAGTTTTAAAAGTGAGTCTAGAAGTTTCATAATTAAATTTCCTCCTTATTATTAAATACAGGTAACAACGTTATGGACTGCAATGTAACTGCATAAGTAATTAGCTTGTCAAATGGTGACGGAAAAATTAATGATAATACAAGTAATATTGTTGCAGTAATAATTGATTTAATCTTAAGCCCTTTTATTTTACTTTGCTTTATAGGTTTCTTCTGAGTTGCTGCTGGTGCAAATATAACAACAATAAACCATCCTATTACACTTAAGCATAACAAATAAATAAATGGGATGTCATATTGGACAATGACCCATGGTATTAGAACAAAAGATAAGATGTTTTGAACATGGCACAAAAGCGAACTTTCTGCATGTGCACCATGTGAAAAAAATCTTAATATAAGAAAAATAATATGAACAAAGAGCGTGTATAAAAAAATATTTAACAGGAGTGCAAGACCGTAAGTTACTATGCCCTTAAATAAATTAATCGCCACTATCTGCATGCCTAACCGTACTTTCAAAAATTCAATATGACTAAGATTTTGATGTGCTTGTAACTTTCGTGCAAATCTTTCAATGACGTCATCTATAATGTGCAAATAGCCCTCCTCCTTAACTACATTATAAATTACATTTAATGTATTAATACATTTTTTGCCTAACTGTTCATTTTATATTCCTAACTGTAGTTTTTATAAAATATATATGTATATTACCATAAATATTAAACAGTTAAGAAGTAAAAATGATAACTTAGGCAATAATTAACACAATTTTATAAAGCCATGTTCTAATATATATAGAATCACAACAGTGATTTGGTAAAGTCATTTTGTTTTAATCATTTTAATTGTGGATTTTAAAGTGATTTAAACAAATTGTACCGAATTAAGTTTAAGTCAGAACATCTTAGTTTATGTATTCTTCGCTCAGCTTACATAACTAAGGCTGCAACAATCTATTAAAGTCTTTGGAATTTATTTATAACTAAGGAGGTGTACTACAATGGCAGGAGATATCATTAGTACTATCGTAGATTTCATTAAACTTATTGCAGAAACGATTAAAAAATTCACTAAATAATAGTATTGTTAAGTGCTATTATTATCTTTTTCCTTACTTAGGCTGAAGTAAAAAGTAAAAGTTAGGTTTCTATTTAAGAAGCCATTGTAGCAATATTAATAATCGGTAAATTCACTAAATTTTTTCATAATTAATAACATCCCCAATTAATTGAATAGAATAACTGTAAATTAAACATTCCCTTAATATGGATAAAACAGGCGAGTCCCTCCCAAACTCGCCTGTTTTTTTATGTTTTATTTTATTCACTTCGCGTTGCGTATTTGTAAATGCTAGGTCTTATGTTGTCGAATACTGGGATAGCTTTTCTTTGTTCTATTACAAGATTCAGATCTAACTCAACTGTTAAAACCGCTTCTTGTGCATCTGCCTCTTCTATAATTTGTCCATTTGGATCAATAACCATCGAATGTCCGGCATACGTAGTTTTACCATCATTTCCTGAACCATTGACCGCAACGACATACATATCATTTTCAACTGCTCTAGCTTGCAGTAACTGTCTCCAATGTGAGAGTCGAACATCTGGCCATTGGGCGACATAAAAAATAATATTTACACCTGTTGCAGCAGGATAGCGACTTAATTCTGGAAATCTTAAGTCATAACAAATAATTTGAGAAACTTTTGTACCGTCTGTTAAAGTATAAACGTAAGGTACGTCTTGGCCGTCAGTTAAGTAATCAGGTTCATCTAACATAGGTACGAGATGGATTTTGTCATATTCATAAATCTTATCGCCCGCTTGATTTACAGCAAATGCTGTGTTAAAGACAGCGTCATTCTTTTTGTTTGAGACAGAACCGGCAATAATATCGACTTGATACTGTTGCGCTAATTTTTTTATAAATGGGTAACTTTGTGTTAATTCGTTATCTGCTTTTGTTTGCAATTCTGAGAGTGCATAACCGTTGTTCCACATTTCTGGTAGTACAACGACATCTGTATTATGCTTAACGTGTTTATCAAACAATGATGCAATTTTTTCTTGGTTTTTTTTAGCGTCTGCTGGAACGACATTAAATTGAAAAAGTTGGATTTGCATGATTAATTCTCCTCACTTCAATCTTTACTATATATTTTACTAAAGTTCGAAAATTTAAACAAAGTGAGTCTTGTATGCAATTCTATTTCAATAAGGATGGAATTAAGAGGGGATTTTGTATATACTGTCTTTTACGAACAACTTTAAAAATAGGAGCTGATGTCGATGTCTGGACGTAAAGTGCCTAGTTTTAGGAAAGTAATCACTAAAACAGGGGTCTACACGATGGGATTATTGTGTTTAACCCAACCACTTTTAAATGTAAGTGCGCACGCGTATGCGATGACAGATGATGCTCAATCTCATTCTAATGCATATATAAGTGAAAGCGGACTGTACAATGAAGCGACATTACTAAATAAAGCAACAAGAAACAAAGAAAATCAATCTTTACAAAATAACAATGTAAATCATCAGTATACTGCGACACCTTCCTCAACAAAGGAAAGTTATAATCGCATTGGAAAATCAAATTCAGTGCCTGTTACGAATGTACAAGCACCAACAATAAATAAGAAAGACTCGGAACAATTGAAATCCGAACCTCAAAAAGAAGATGAACATGCATCATCATCAAACAATGCGTCTCAGGAGGAAGCGCAGAGCGAGGACTCTCAGCAAAATGGTAATAAAGGAGCCAACGAAGATCCGGCACCCATAAAACCTGAGAATCATACGCAACCATCCGATCAAGGTCAAGCGTCACCTCAAGGTGGAGAAACACCTCCTAAAGATGAAACAGGGGATTCATCTCAAGTTGGCAATTCACCTTCAAAACCAGATCATGAATTGCCAGATAAAGATGATAAACCGTCAGATTCAGACCAACAACCACCTAAACATGACGATAAACCATCAGATTCGGATCAACAACCACCTAAGCATGACGATAAACCACCAGCGTCAGATCAACAGTCTGACCAAGGTCAAAAGCCTAAACCAAAACCTGATACGCCAAAGCCAGAAGATAGTCACACGCAAGGTGGAAATGGAGGAGCATCAACAAGTCATCCGAACTATCCATCACATCAAAATGGACCGGCGCAACCCAACACGAATGGTCAGTTTCCGTATCCAAACATTCCACATTACCAACCTAATGGGACAACTGATCATTTTATACCTAAAAATCAAGCAAGTAACAATCAATCAAACAATGATTTCTATCAACGTTATTCAAAATTGATTGGTACGGGTTATAAGTATAATCCATTATTTACGGAACAAATAGAGAATCTTAAGCAAAATGGAAATTTGGCTGATTTCAGTGTTCAACAGCTCAATCAGAAGCAACAATTTTTAAATAATAGTTATTTAAATCAATTACAAAAAAATTCGGATTACTTTAGATTTCAATATTTTAATCCATTATCAACACAAAAATATTATAATAATCTCGATAAACAAGTTTTAGCATTAATTACTGGTAAAGTTGGCTCTATGCCAGATTTAAAAAAGCCATCGGATAAAACAGTTGAAAACGATCATCAACAAGATAAAGTTGAAAAAATAGAACAACATGGTGAAAACCTAACAGAAAAGAATATGAATAATGAAGATCCAGATACGAAACATACGTTTAGTTTGAAATCAATCTCATTGGTAGGGGCGTTGTCAGTAGGTTGTGTTAGTATAATTAGCTATATATTATGGCGTAGAAGACATCATATTTAAATATTGAATAAAAAAAGAGATGAGGCTCAAAATGAACTTCATCTCTTTTTTAATATTACTTTACTAACAAGTAAAAAGATTGATT
This sequence comes from Staphylococcus sp. 191, assembly GCF_011174885.1. NCBI lineage: Bacteria > Bacillati > Bacillota > Bacilli > Caryophanales > Staphylococcaceae > Staphylococcus > Staphylococcus sp. 191. The sequence goes on from NZ_PNRJ01000012.1 coordinate 27,191, forward strand.
AGTGCGAGTATCAATATGTGAGATCAATCATAAGAAGTGAATGACAAATAATTGAATGAATTGAACTTGTTTCATTGCATCTTCTAATAACTTTTCAGGCATTGTTAGTTGAATTAAAGCGACAAGGCCATTTTGAGCCATATGAATACCGATTGAAACGCTTAAACGTTTTGTGTAAATATAAAAGGCAGAAAATATGACACCCATAACAAAATAAACAAGCAAGTGTGAAAAATCCATATGTGCAACGGCAAATAATAGTGAACTTATGGTCGTTGCGATTAAAAATTTAATCGTTTTATTCGCTCGAATGGCGTTATAGATTTCACCGAATAGCACTTTTCTAAAAACAAATTCTTCCAGTAAAGGCCCAATGATAGCAATTAAAATAATCATAATAGGCATTTCGCGTGCAACTTTTAAAATTCTAAAAGTATTTTCACTCACTGGATTGGTGCCAAAAATAAGAACACTTAATACATTCACGATAATTTGTGCAAAATAGACAATCCCTAAACCTGCTAATATCCATGGGACAATATAACGTTTCTTCTCTTTTGGTTCTAATTCAAACGCAAGTTTATTTTTAACAGTATATTGCATCACTAAAATAATAATTGCTGCACATAAAAAAGCAATCAATTGGATGTAGATGGTTTGGTGCAAAGTGGTTGTACGATGTTGTGTATTTATCCATCCTAAAGCATTTGCGATAGTAGGTGTGAATAATGCAAGTATGTAAAATACAACCGTTAATATAGAAACTAAAATACGATTCATTTTATTCCTCCATTCAATGCTATCATTTTATCATAGATAGAAAATTAGCGCCGAGGTACATAGTTATTAAGTGAAAAAGTTATGATTATAAAGATTCAAACTTATCGCTTGAATTTTTGACCAAATTTGATTATTATAGAAATGTATTAGCACTTAAGAACTTGAAGTGCTAAATTTATGTTTAACATAAGGAGGCACAAACACATGCTTAGACCATTAGGAAATCGTGTGGTTATTGAGAAAAAAGAGCAAGAACAAACAACGAAAAGTGGTATTGTTCTCACTGATTCTGCGAAAGAAAAATCAAATGAAGGTGAAATCGTTGCTGTAGGTCCAGGACGCATTTTAGAAAATGGGGAACGTTTAAAACCTGAATTGAATGTGGGTGACCGTGTTGTGTTTCAACAATATGCAGGTACTGAAATTAAAAGAAACGATACAAAATACTTAGTGTTAAGTGAAGACGAAATTTTAGCAGTTATTGAATAATAGATAAATAAAACAGATGAATATTAAACAACGGAGGGACTCTGAATGGCAAAAGAATTAAAATTCTCTGAAGATGCACGTCAAGCCATGTTACGTGGTGTAGATAAACTTGCAAATGCTGTAAAAGTAACAATCGGACCAAAAGGACGTAACGTCGTATTAGACAAAGAATTTACAGCACCTTTAATTACTAACGATGGGGTAACAATCGCTAAAGAAATCGAATTAGAAGATCCATATGAAAACATGGGTGCAAAATTAGTACAAGAAGTTGCAAATAAAACAAATGAAATAGCCGGTGACGGTACAACAACAGCAACTGTTTTAGCACAAGCTATGATTCAAGAAGGACTTAAAAATGTAACAAGTGGCGCAAATCCAGTAGGTATCCGTCAAGGTATTGATAAAGCGGTAGCTGTAGCGATTGAAGCACTTCATAATATTTCTCAAAAAGTAGAAAATAAAGAAGAAATCGCGCAAGTAGGTGCTATTTCTGCAGCTGATGAAGAAGTAGGTCGTTATATTTCTGAAGCTATGGAAAAAGTAGGTAATGACGGTGTAATCTCTATTGAAGAATCAAGCGGTTTTAATACTGAATTAGATGTAGTAGAAGGTATGCAATTCGATCGTGGATACCAATCTCCATACATGGTTACTGATTCAGATAAAATGACTGCAGAGTTAGAAAAACCTTATATTTTAATCACGGATAAAAAAATCTCATCTTTCCAAGATATCCTACCTTTATTAGAGCAAATCGTTCAATCTAATCGCCCAATTTTAATCGTTGCTGATGAAGTTGAAGGCGACGCTTTAACAAACTTAGTATTGAACCGTATGCGTGGTACATTTACTGCCGTTGCAGTAAAAGCACCAGGATTTGGTGACCGTAGAAAAGCGATGTTAGAAGATTTAGCTATTTTAACAGGTGCTCAAGTCATCACTGACGATCTTGGTTTAGAATTAAAAGAAGCTACAATCGATATGTTAGGTACAGCAAACAAAGTTGAAGTCACTAAAGACAACACAACTGTTGTTGATGGTGATGGAGACCCAACAAATATCGATGCACGTGTGAACCAAATTAAAGCACAAATTGAAGAAACTGATTCTGATTTTGACCGTGAAAAATTACAAGAGCGCCTTGCTAAATTAGCAGGTGGTGTCGCTGTAATTAAAGTTGGTGCTGCTTCAGAAACAGAATTAAAAGAACGTAAATTACGTATTGAAGATGCATTGAACTCAACACGTGCTGCGGTAGAAGAAGGTATTGTAGCAGGTGGTGGTACAGCATTAATGAATATCTTCAAAAATGTTGAAGAAATTGATGCAGAAGGCGACGAAGCTACAGGTGTCAACATCGTATTAAAAGCTTTACAAGCCCCAGTACGCCAAATTGCGGAAAACGCTGGTTTAGAAGGTTCTGTCATTGTAGAAAGAATGAAAAATGCAGAACCAGGTGTAGGTTATAATGCAGCAACAGATGAATGGGTCAATATGTTAGAAGCTGGTATCGTGGATCCTACAAAAGTGACACGTTCAGCATTACAACATGCTGCGAGCGTTGCTGCAATGTTCCTTACTACAGAAGCGGTAGTCGCAAATATACCTGAAGAAAAAGGAAATGACATGCCACAAATGGGCGGCATGCCAGGCATGATGTAAAATAGCTTATAATCATTGATTTGACGGTGTTTTAAAATTCTTTATGACATAATAATGACATAAAAATTTTAAAAAAATAAAAATGCCCTTCAATTCAGATGAACTAAATGGACATTTAAAATAATTCTTTTGAGGCGTTTTCCATAAGTTGACTAAACTTTTGGGAAGCGTCTTTTTTGTATGAATTTGTGATTTTAGCGTAGATATTCATAGTGGTATTTATATCCTTGTGGCGTAATCTCTCTTGTATCTCCTTGATATGAACACCAGCTTCAATAAGTAACGCACAATGTGTATGTCTGAACGAGTGAGTAGAGATGTTTTTATTAATATTAGTATTTTTAAGAATAGACTTTATCCATAGTTGAAGTTTCTTTATCACAAGTGGATAACCATTGATATCTGTAAACACAAAATTATTATCTACATAAAGTTCATTTTTCCATGTATCTTGTACATTTATCTTATAATTACGCAACATCTTTACTACATTTGGATCTACTGAAATTTTACCAATTGAGCTTTCGGTTTTGGGTGTCAGTATTTGATACTTTTTCTTGTTGTTATTCGGATTGTAATAAGTTTTAGTAATACTTATTATATTGTTATCAAAATCAATGTCTGACCACTTTAACGCTATTAATTCACCGGCACGTAATCCAGTCCATGCAAGAGTAGAAAAGACTTCAAAGCTATTTTTGGGTGAATGGTTATATTTGGCAACTTTAAGAAACTCTATTAATTCATCTTTTTCAAGGAATTTTTTATGTATCTCAATATCTTCTAATTCTTCCACACTTACTTTCTTTTTAGACCGTTTTATTCCCTCATTAGGCAATACTTTTATTAATCTCATAGCATAAGCGTATTTAAATATCATATTCGTAGACGCCAGAATACTATCAACATAATTCTTACTGTACTGAGCGCTCATATCGTCCACAAAACGTTGATAATCATGTTTTTTGATACTTTGTATTGGATAAATACCAAAACGTTGTACAGCGTGATATATGGCTTTCTGACGAACTCTTACACTGCTTATTTTAACTTCATTAGCATATTGTTTAAGCCAATCTTCAGCAACTTGTTTAAATGTAGATGAAGACGGGGCTATATATTCACCAGTACGTAATTGGCGCTCAATCATCTCAGCTTGATGTTTAGCATCAGATTTACGTTTGAATCCTGTTTTAGAAATGTATTCATATTTACCAGTTTGTGGATTTTTTCCAAGTGAGATGCGGTAACGCCAATTATTTTTAGCAATTTGGTCATATGATGCCATTTAATCATTCCATTCATTAATCTACTAAATTAATTTTTACTTTTTTTAACAACTTCTCTATGTTTTGTTTTGGTTGGTTAAAATATTGGTTATCATCATAATCTTTGAATTCTTTTAGAAGGACATTTCTTATAAATTCTACTATTTTATTTTCCAAAACAAGTTGCAAACCTATGCTTAATTTGTTTTTATATTCTAAATAAGTGCCTTTATCGTTACTGTCATTAAATTCCATTTCATAAAAAAGTTCAGATCTTCCTTCACTCCAAATATCTTTCCCTTTATTGTCTTCACCTATATATATAACAGAATCGTCTAATTTAGTATCAGTGGTTGACTTAAATTTCACATCGAAAATGTACTTATTATGCTTTTCATGAATCTGGCAAATACTTGCAATATCAATATTAAAGTTATAAATACCACTTTCATTAGAATTAATAAAAAAAATAATGTCATCAATTGAGTCGTTATCACGAACAAAATCTATGTCGAAGTTAACAGACTCGAAAAAGTCGTCAACATTTACTTCTAAAGCCATACATATTTTATTAATTGTATCTATTTTTATCATCTCTGATTGATTGAAGTAAATAGGTGTTAATGTACTTCTTGCAATCCCTGTCATTAATGATAAATTCGAAATTTTAATTTGTCTTTCACCTAATAAGTCAGATAGTCTATTTCTGATCATCATTACTCACCTCTAACACAAATATTACTTCAACAACTGGGAAAATACAACAAGAAACTAAAAATGTAGTAAATACACTACAAAAAGTATTGACATAAAAAAATGGATTATATATAATTCTTATTGTAGTAAAAACACTACATTATGGATTATTAAGGAGGTCTATTATGAAGAATAAATTTAGAGTGATACTCGCTATTAGAAAAATTTCAATAGCTGATGTATTTGAAGGTACTGGTATAGCAAAAACAACGTTATACGGTTTGTATCATGAAAAAACTAAGAACCCTGATACGTCTACTATTATGAAAATTTGTAAGTATCTTGAAATTACACCTAATGAATTTTTTGGGATTGATAATAATGAAAAGGAGGCTTAACACATGTTCAACATAAACATTGATGAAAACGAAGCACGTGAGATGTTACAAAAGGCAATTGATGAGCGTGTGGACGAATTGGCACATGATAAGTATTTCATGACCTACAAGGAATTATCGGAATACCTGAATTTGAGTAAACCAACTATTGAAGAATTACTCATCAATAATGGTCTTAAATATTACATGGTTGGGTCGACATATCGTTTCAAGAAGTCTGATGTAGATGAGTTCATGGATCACATCACATCTCACATGGATATTCGAAATAATGATTTGAAGAAATTTAATAAGGTGGTAGCACGATGAAACAACAAGTAATCATTACAAAAACTATTATTGGCTGGTACAACATCAAAGACACGAATCATAATCTCCTTTTAAATGTATCACCGCAAGTTTTTGAAAAGAACTTTCCTGAAGTGAATAACGATGTTCAAATTGCAGTGATAGAAATGGATCTATCACGTATTACGGAAATCAAAAATAAGGAAAAGGTAGGTATTTAATTATGGAAAATGATTTATTTAAAGAGATTTATGAAATTCTAGAATCAACTATTAATGATCCTCGTTCAGAATTTGAGTGCAAGATTTCACAAGACGGTAAAGAATGGACTGAAATGTACAATAGAGAGCAGTTTTTACAATTTGTTTGTGAGGTAGTTATGGTAATGATTGAAAATAATATTGATTTTGAAGGAGAGAATGAATAATGAAACTATTTAAAAAGAAATATGATCATAAAAAAGTTAATCGTGTGAAGGATGCAATTCTATATACAGCTAATGCTATTGAAGCTGACACTTATGGAAAAGCAATTGAATTGTTAAAAGATAACAACAAGCACACAGCCATCGAAATTATGTATGAAAGATTAATTGAAGCACAAAAGCAAGAGTATGAATTGAAATTACAATTAAAAAAAGCGTCTAGTGAGAACTTTGGCGAGGAATCACTAAACGCGTAGCAAGAGTATTTAGGAAAATAAATACTATCAACATGGTAACAAAAATAAAGATTTCTAGAAAGGGTGACTTGATGGACGAAGTATCATTATACAAAAAACACTTCGAGTTTCATTCAAAATTAGACTATGTGTCAACAATCAACCTGTCTAAAATTAAAGAGATTAGTAAAAGAATTAATTTTGCATCTATTTCAACAGAAAAGCAAATTTTTAACAATAAAGGCAATGTGTATCATCGTGAAAAAGATGATATAGCAGGTGATTATATTAATAATCTCACTCTTGATTATACCATAAAACCAAGAGAAATTGGAGTTGTTTATGGAACGGTCAATGTTAAAACTATTGATAAAGATGGTGAAGAAGAAAAACAATCGACTTTTAAGTCAGCACACTTTAACAACTATGCACGATTTATTGCTGATTTGATTGCAGATAAAGTTATCTATTCTAATGAATTAGAGTGTTTCGTTATAGTTCAAAAACATCAATATGAAATGATTGATAACACTAATTTTGCACTCACTTATCCAGTAGATAATAAGTATCAAATACCCGATTTTTTAGATGTGATGTTAGAGCTGTATCGTGAACATCTTACAATCAAACATGAGTATAATATTTTGCCTTATACCTTTGCTGGTAACGATTTTACTTATAACTGTAAGCAATTAGTTTTATCAAAGAATAAACCGAAAGAAAACGACTTATACAAGATTAAATATGATGTTGATTTCAAAGATATTGATTTAAATGTAGTAAACGATTTTTACTCACTTGTAACTGATAATGAGAAAAGTAAAAACAATTTAAAGTTGGTACACGCATATGCTATGTATCGAAAAATGAAAATCATACAAGCTGAAAAGACTTTTCTAATTAAAGACTTTGGGCGATCAGGTAAGGGTTTATTCATGACAACTTTTGAAAGATTAATGAAAGTTAATAAAGTGAATTTTGACAGTCTTATTTCTGGTGGGTTTGAGTCAGCTAATGAGTGGATGCATTTTTACGGGGCAGACATAGCACATGCAAATGAAACTGGTGAGATTACTAAACAAATGATGCGTATATTAAGGAAAATTGCGACAGGAGAAACAATTTCTGGACGTGGTATAGGTAGAAATGCATTTACATTTAAAAACAACGCTTTATTAATCCTAGATACTAATGAAAGTGTTGATACAGGTGAAATGACAGCTAATAAGTCACGTACAGTCAAAATATCTTTAAAGGATAGACCTATTAATGAGACAGACGAAGAACGTTACACAGTTTTCAAACCATATTGGGATTATGTACACCCCAATGGAAAAGCGTCTGTTTCTGCTGCAGTTTCATTTTTAATTGCGAGTCTTGAATATTTAAAAGAATGTGGGCGTGAGTTTAGATTTAAAGACGTTACACTTAAACATTACTTTAGTGAAGATGAACTAACAGAAACTCAAATAACGTTGCTAAGAACATTGTCCAAGCAAGACTTTGTATTAGCTGGAGATGAAACACTGCAAAGGTTAATTGAACAAGATTACAAAAGTTTAAGGTATAAAAATGCTAAAGAAGATATGAGAAAAATCGGAATAAGTATTAATAACCAAAAGTGGATTGATGGTGTTAATACAAAAGTTCATCAAGTTGGAAATAAAGATCTTTTTAACATGGCGTTAGTATTAATAAATGATTAAGGTTAGGGATAACTCTTAATATCTCTTATCATAACCTTTGAAAAGTTAATAAACCAGTCGCTAACCCTTATATCTTATATTTCTTATAGATTCATAGTAGTGCTTTAAGTGTATTAGTAGTTATAGAGAAAATACTGGTTATAAGGGTTAGTCACATTTGGAGGCATTAGATGACAGGTTATCATGTAGCGAAGAAATTACTAAAAAAGCAAATTGAAATTATCCCTCTTAATGAACATAAAAAACCAATTGTATCATTTGCAAATAATGTGATAACTGATGATTTTATTGAACGATACTCTACTCAATACCATCAAGCGAATGTGTTAGGTGTCCTAACAAGAGGTGTGTGGTGTGTAGATATTGATGTAGATCATGAAGAAGGACAAAGTGGCTTTGAGAGCTTAAAACAAATACCTTACTTCAAAGAATTTGTTACAAATGCTCAAAATACTTTAATTCAGACAACAGCTAGTGGCGGCAAGCATATTATATTTAAGAAAAGAGAGGATATAGATTATAGTCAAAAAATCGGATATTTACCCGCTATTGATATAAAAGCTCATCCCAACAATTACTTTGTACTTGCAGGTAGTGTTACAACAAAAGGTAAATATACTCATAATGGCCAAAGCGTTGCATTTTATCAGGGGGAATTTGAAAAGCGTATATTTTCTAAATCTGGAAACTACGCTCAACAATTATTAGAGCCTTATTCAATAAAAAGGGTGCTGCCTAATTATAGTTTTGAGCATATTAGAGGTGGCAAAGGTGGAGAAGGAAAACGTGCTTATCAACGTATCATAGATGGTCAAAGCGAGTATAGAAACAATGATTTATTTAAGGCAGTAAGCTATGCAGGCCAATGTAACGTGGATATCGAACCGTTAAGAGTTTTAATAGGTGATAACAAAAATGGTGATGTTTTTACAGAGAGGGATTGGGAGGCGACAGTTAGAAGTGCAAGCCGTTAAACAAGAATATGATTATGATGAGAAAGTAAAAGGATTGGGATTAATTACAGGTATCTCTAATGAAATTTACTTTTGCTCAATAAGCCATGTCTCAACAGTTTATCTTGAATATACCAATAATAGTTGGGTTGCATGGCGTGAGAGTTATATTCCTAATTCAAACAATAGGACAAGCTACAAAATAATAGCTACAGGGAGTTTTGATTTAGTTTTAGCAAGATTGAAAAATTATCTAAAGTATATTAAAAGGCAGGTTAAATGATATGAACATAGAAATAATCGCAAATCAATTTGATGTAGTTGTTTATTATATGCGCGATTACTTCGAAACCCAGAAGCTTTACCGACGATGTCTCGAGTTTCTCCTTTCCGTTCCGGCCCATGGTCCGTAACGGTGTTTTTATGTTGTTTTAACTTTGAAGTTTGTCTGTCTCTCGCTTTTTTAGCCTCAATACGTTCAAGCTGTTGTGCGTAATTCATGCGTTCTGAATTATTGGTAGCTTCTGATTTTAACTTAATCATTTTTGAATATAGGGCTGCATGTTATATGTAGTCCTTCCATAAAACATAAGAATTTTAGAAAAAACGAACTTTAATGAATATAAGTAATGCTAACATCCGTGATTTGTATAAAGGGGCAAAAGTTTTGTTGTTCGTATTTTGTTCGTGTAAAAAACGAGAACTTAAGTTCTGTATAAATTACTACATTTTACTACAAAAAAGTACAAAAAAGCTTTTTTATTAATGTTTTAAGAGGAACATGAAATAATGCTAAACACCTGATATAATGCGGTTATTAGCGAACATAAGTTTGATTTTAAGGTGTAAAATTGGTATAATTAGAGTAAGCAAACAACAGAAAGTGTGGTGAGACTATGAGTGAATTTGAAGTAAAAGAAAAGACGTACAACTTACCGAATGAACACCGCCAAGTACTCAATAAATTAATAGGTACGCCTAATAAATATATTACTAAAACAAAGCTGCTTAATCAATTGGGATATGAAGTGAATAAGGCTAACAATAGATGGTTAACACAAGTCATTACAAGCTTAATCATTAATTACCATTATCCTATCGGATATAGCTATAAAAAAGGCGCTAGGGGCTATTACATTATTAAGACACAAGCCGATAAGATAGAAGCTATCAAAAGTATTAAGGGCTTAATTGAGGGCAGTCAGAACCGTTTAAAAGCCCTAGAAGATATTGAAGTGTAACTAAAAAACTAATAGAGAGAAGGTATATTTGACTATGCAACAAACAGAAGTTTGGAATATTTTCTTTGATGACAACAAATACCAAGATTTATTAACTAAAGTAGATCGCTTTTTAAAAGAATCATCAACGATGTTTTTAAAAGGGTATCGCTTAGATGCCATTGATGAACAACAAAAGCCTAAATTGCAAGAACTAGAAAATGAGTTTAAGACTTATGCGCAAACACGTTTAGATGATATCGCTAAGCGTCTAGAATCAATCGAAAAAGATGCTACAAATGATAAGGTAGATAACCCACAAGAAGAATTGATTCGTCGCCAAAACTTGCAAGCACGTTATGACTTTTACAGTAATGGTGAAATCATGAATCGTATTAATACTGTCGATGTACAAGATATCGATATTTTCGAGTTGAGCCTTTTACAAAAGATAATTTCAGAACGTTTTAATGATACGGAAGAACAACAGGTAGCACATGCATTTGAAGTGTTAAAACAAAACGTTCTGCACCCATATGAAAATAACAATGAATATGAGAAACTTGCCTATGATTATAGTGTTATTGAACAAGTTGGCATGAAAAATAGTGGGGTCGTGGTCACTAGAAAAGATGGTGATTATATGCCAACTATTAAATCTCTAAATGATCGATATAATGAAGAAATGAATCGAGTTAGAAAGTAAAAAAATGTAGCCTATCCTTGTTGGGTAGGCTCTCTATATAGGGGTGGATAAATGAAACTGAAAATGGTAAGGAAAGTTTTATATTATCGTAATAATGGCAATAAGTTATCCGAGTATCAACTATTAACACAATTTAACCCAGTATTTATCAATAAGAAAATTCAAATGTGCGAGTTTCAAATTGAGAGTATGTATCATATGAATACGTCTACGACAACGTGTGATGAAATATTCGGCGTTGTGTCCGTCTCTTATCCTATTGAAAAGTTGGCTATTAAAATTATTGAGGCAAAAGCTGGCTTAGTAAATTATAAAAAACGTTCTATGCGTAATATTGAGATATTAAAGTCTGTCCTTAATCAATATACTGAAAAAGAAAAGAAACAAGTTGTAAGATACATGCGTTCTAATGGTCGATATAAGCCCTATAACGTGATTGAGCGACTACAGGTCGATTTATACCACCTTAACATTAAACGACGCATAGCGCGCCAAAAACAAAGGGATATGATGATTGAAAAGAATAAGCGTGAACGTGTGAATGCGTATCATAAGAAACCCATGTTAAAAGTGGTGTAACAATGGATAAGCAGCATATAAAAGATTTTATATATCGCTATCATAAACAAATTGATAATGATGACACACTAGAGGATGATGATTTCAATACTGATGACTTCTTTAACATTGGTCATTCCGACATAAATTATGGGATAGAAACTGGTAATGTAGATGATCACATTCTAAAGAATCACTTAGAGATGTTAGTTGACCAAGTGGCTACAGATAAAGAGTTCTATATCTTCGATGCTTTGTTACATGGACGGAGTTATAAAGATATTAGCCAAGTCTTAGAATGTTCCACAGAATCAGTCAGACAATGGTTTGGTAAATTATTAAATAAAATAATGGAGGTGATAGAATGAGTGAATTAACCCCTAGACAAGTCCGTTTCGTGAATGAGTATATTAAGACATTAAACATCACGCAAAGCGCTATAAAAGCAGGATATGCGCCTAATTCAGCACATGTAACAGGAAGTAGATTGTTGCGTAATGAAAAGGTTGAAGAATATATCAAAAGTCAACAGGATAAAATTATGGACGACAGTATTCTCACCGCTAAAGAGTTACTGCATCTGTTAACTAATGCAGCAGTAGGCGATGAGACTGAAACAAAAGAAGTGGTGGTAAAGCGAAGTTCATTTGAAAAGAATCCAGACACTGGACGTATGAACCTTGTTTATAATGAACATGTTGAGCTTGTGGAAGTTCCTATCAAGCCAAGTGATCGTTTAAAAGCAAGAGATATGTTAGGGAAGTACCACAGCTTGTTTACAGATAAATTAGATGTAAGTCTTGTAGCACCAGAATTTGTTGATGATATACCATTAGAAGATTAATGAGAACCACTGCCCTTAATTAGATGGTGGTTTATTATTTACAAAATAAAAAACTAGTAGTATTATGAATATAACGGATCAAGCCATACCACCTATTCATTTAGGAGTATGGCTATTTTTTTAATTTTAGAGGGGAACAAATGAAACCATTTAAAACATACGAGGAACAAATTCAAATATTGAAGAATAGAGGATTAACCATTTCTGATGAAGATAAGTATGATTTAGAAAATGAAAATTATTATAATGTGATTAACGGATATAAAGATTTGTTTTTGATGAAAAAGCCAGCATCTGACGAGTTTTTAGAACCTGAAACATATATTACAGGTACATCATTTAAAGAAGTGTTTTCACTTTATAAACTTGATCGCCGATTACGAAATACTATTATTGAATATTTGTTAGTCTTTGAAACACATTTAAAATCAAGAATTGCATATTATTTTAGTGAAAAATATAGTGAGCCACATTCATACTTATACTTCCAAAATTATTCAGATAATGAAGATTCTGAAACAGTATTAAAAACAGTAGCAACACTAAGTAGTATAATGACGAAAACTAATAAGCAACCTATAAAACACTATATTAGCCATCATGATGGTGTTCCATTTTGGGTATTAATGAACTATTTAACGATTGGCAATGTTTCTTATTTATTTCAAATTTTAGACGAAGATATAAAAAATAATATATCTAAAAGTTATTCAGATAAATTCAAAAGAGAGTACGGACATCAAGTTAATATACAAAGTAAAGACATTGAGGGGATAGTGAAACAAGTTAATTTTTTTAGAAATGTTTGTGCGCATGAAGAAAGATTATATGATTTCAAAATAAATAAACAGATTAACTCTAAAAGTTTAACACATAATTATAACTCTATATCAAATAAGCACATTAATAACAATAATTTACAATCGAAACTGTTTGATATGTTAGTATTTTTGATTTTCTTTTTGAACAAAAGAGATTATGAAAACATGATAAAACAAGTAGATGAATATATAGATTACTATTTAACAGATATAAGCTCGATTACTAAAGGTGACATTTACAACAAGATGGGTTGCTTGTTGAATAACTTTACTGAAATTTTAGATTTAAAGCCTGATGTTGCTAGTGATTAAACCATCTAATATATGGAAACATTGTGAGGTTTATATAAAATAAGAGGTGATATATGATTAAGTTTATAAAATTAAATTGGTCTTACTTTTTGGTAGGAGCAATTGGAGGTGTTATTGTAGTTGCATTAATACTTCTATTACAACATGCCATGAACTGGATTGAGTCATTAAATATAGTTATCTCCATACTTGCTTTATTCTGTACTTTTCTTGGTGCTTATTTAGGCGCTAAGATTTCAGGAGATAATGCTAGAAATCTTGAAATCGATAGGCAAAATAGAGAAAAGAATGATACTACTCTAAGAGTTAAAACATTACTTAAAATGAATTTGGACAAGTTGAATAATTTACATGAATTTATATGTGATTTTTATATGATAACACGCGGTGACTTTTTATTAGACTTAATAAAAAATAGAAAAGAATTATATAATGATAACTATTCACCTAAGAAAAAGCAAACAGGCGAGTTTAAAACAAGTGCATACATTGAAAACTACTTAAAAAATATGATAAAGTCAGTAGATTGTGGAAGAAATATATATAATTTAATTGATGACATAGATGATCTGATTAAAGAAATAACTAAAGACTTAATGTATCTTGAAGAAAAAGAATTACAAATAATTTTTCAATTAAAACAGACCCTACAAATATTAAAAAGTCTTATTGATTATAATAGTAAAAAAACGTTTATACTTTACCTAATATTGAAGAACAAAGAGATTATGAACGCTTAAAAGGGTGCTTTATGCATTTTAGTATATTATTTATAGATTTAAATGAGATAATTTTAAACATAGATTTAAAATCAGAACTTGAGCAGTCTGAAGTTGAAGGGCAAGTAAAGGAAACCGATTTATGATGAAGGGGAATGTATGAAAATATTATTAAATCAGGTAATATAAGCTAGTGAGAAGAGGTCTGTGTTACAGTTGGGAATTAGTTTGTTCGGCTAAGTAAAAATTCCCACAATTATTAATATGAGAAAACTTTCACACGTTGCAGGCAGTGAATACGTATTTGAATACGTTAATTATGAAGTGATGTGAATTGTTGAGAAGTATACAGTTATAAATCACTGTAATATCAAGTGTTATAAAATAACAAGAACTTATGAAAACAAGACTTTTAGTTGGAGTGATCTATATAACCAGTTAAGAGGCCTAGTAACTTAACACTTATCCCAGAAATTGATAGCTTTTTGCCCCTCATTCAATACACATTGGCGATATAATTAACTAGTTGTTTATGTTTATATTTTGAAATGATGGGGAATTATACAATTAGCTTACTGTCATACTAAGCGACTATTTTCATTGATAATATATTCTCATTTGGTAAAAACGACCTTTAAAAGGGTCGTTTTTTTATTTGTGATTACTAGTAAGTATTGACTAAAATTTTGGATATCTTATAATTGATAATGAATCTCAATTATTTATTGAAAGGATAATGTCATGAAAAAATTAATTGGAATTTTATTATGTGGCTTATTTATTTTATCTGCATGTTCAACATCTGTTAATAAAACAAGTAATTCGGCAAGTATTAAGGACTATAAACTTGAAAATGGGAAGACAGTTAAAGTACCAGAGAAACCTAAAAGAGTCGTGGTATTAACTGGATTTTATGTTGGTGATTTTATAAAGTTAGGAATCACACCAATTGCTGTTTCAGACATAACTAAAGATTCTTCAATCCTAAAGCCGTATTTAAAAGGTGTTGATTTTATTGGAGAAAACGCAGTGGAAAAAGTTGCTAAAGCAAAACCGGATTTAATTGTTGTAGATGCTATGGATAAAAATATTAATAAGTATCAAAAAATAGCACCAACAGTTCCATATACATACAATAAATATAATCATAAAGAAATACTAAGAGAAATAGGCAAGTTGACTAACAATGAAGAAAAAGCTTTAAAATGGATTAAAGAATGGGATGATAAAACTCAAAAAGATAAAGAAGAAATTCAAAGTAAAATTGGTCAAGTAACAGCGTCTGTTTTTGAAACGGATGAAAAACAAATATACATATACAACTCAACATGGGGACGTGGTTTAGATATAGTTCATGACGCATTTGGCATGCGAATGACAAAGCAATATAAAAATAAATTACAAGAAGATAAAAAAGGTTATGCTTCTATTTCAAAAGAAAATATTAGTGAATATGCTGGAGATTATATATTTTTAAGTAAACCATCGTATAGTACATTTGATTTTGAAAAGTCAAACACATGGAGAAATATTGATGCAGTGAAAAAAGGGCATGTTATTTCATATAAAGCAGAAGACTATTGGTTCACAGATCCTATCACTTTAGAAAGTTTGAGAAGCAAATTAAAAGAACAAATTTTAAATAAATCTCACTAATTGTAAACTATTAAAAAATCTACATTTGATAATAATTATACTTCTAAGGAGAGATTCAATGGAACAATTACGTGGTATTCCGGAATCAATGCTGATTCCTTTAATAGCTCGCGCCAAAGAATGTGAAAATGAAAATCCAATAATTAGAGACAAATTATCTAAAATTATATTTGATGATTTAGATGATATGTATAAGAATATTACGTGTGATACAATGTCTCAAGTTGGAATTAGTGTACGTTCCGTCATAATAGATGGCATTACCACGAGATTTATCAAGGATCATAAAGATTCAATAGTGGTAAATATAGGGTGTGGATTAGACACTAGATTTCAACGGTTAAATAAATACAAGACTTCGTGGATAGATTTAGATGTTCCTGAAACTTTAGATATAAGAAGACAATTTTTTAGAGAAAATAGCAATTATAAAATGTTGTCAAAATCTATGCTAGATTACAATTGGACTGATGAGGTTAAAAATTATGAGTTTTTTAACAATGAGTCAAATATACTATTTATCTTTGAAGGTGTCTTAATGTATTTTAATGAGAGTGTAATGATTGAATTGTTGCATACTATTATTGAAAAGTTTGAAAAACATAATTTGACATTTGTTATTGAATTTTGTTCAAAAACAATTTCTAATAATACAAATAGACATAAATCTGTTTCAAAATTAACTTCAAAACCTGTGTTTAAATATGGATATAATGATTTAAATGATTTGAAAAAAATTTTACCGAATTCAATGAAAGTTTTAAATGAATATAATTATTTTGACTATTACAAGAACAGATGGGGAATACTTGGCTATTGTAGGTTTATACCTTATCTAAAAAAAAGACTGAACAATAAAATAGTACTTATGGAATATAAAGCGCCTGAAAATATATAGATGATAATTTTGGCATAAAGTATAATGTCACACAATGTGTATTTGTGAGACATGGAGATGCAACTATTAAAAAAATTCATAAATTTTAGTACTATGAAAAGAGTATACCATTATGATTAAGGTATGTATTTTGAATGACATAATTATGACATAATGGAATGTAAAAACTAAAAATAACAGCAATTTCAAAAATTTTAAACTTTGATCTGATAAGGTTTTAAACATGTAATTATGTCTAATATTACTAGGACATAATGCCAGGCATGATGTAATTACTATCTTAAACTTTAGATGAATATAATAAATTAATTAAATGAGTAGAGGTGTTTCTCAAGAGTTTCTTACTTTTGGGGAGCGCCTTTTTTATGTATTTGCTCCATTATATTTAAAAAGTACTCAATGAAGGTTTGAGATTAATAGAATATACATACAAAAAACGCTTATAGTCAAATCGTTATTTTCTTCAATTTCATATTCTCAAATTCAAATGTGACTATCCAAGGAAATTGATGTTTATATTGATTAAATGCTTCATAACTAAAATCAGTCTGATAATAGTTAATTATTGTTGAAAGAGCTGTACCATGTGTGCCTACTACAATGGATTTTCCAGATGCTTCTTCTAAAATATTTTTTAAAGCCAAAATATTTCGTTCTTGGACTTCTTTTAAACTTTCACCGTTAGGAAGTTTAAATGTGAAATCTTCCCACTGTTTTCTTGCGATTGATGAAAAATCACCTACCCATTTATCAGAAATTTTGCGCTCTCTTAAGTCATTGATGATTTTAATTTGTCGTTGTTTATTGTGTGCTAGCGGAGTAATTGTATCAATAGCGCGTTTATAAGGACTCGAATAGAAATGATCAATTGAAATTGTAGAGAACTGATCAATCAATGTATGGCTTGCTTCAATTCCCTTAATTGTTAGCTCACGTGCCATATCATCATGATTTTGATAGTTAGGCTCCGCGTGACGTATGAAGTAAATCGTGGTTTTCATTATAAACACCTCTTACTAAATAGTTTTATTTTAATTTTAACATTTATGTAGCTTAAATAACGAAATGGCCTTTAATAAATATGATGACTAAGTCATCACTAGAAACAAATGGATTATACAAGGAACATGTTTTTATAATCATTTTTGAAGTACTATGTCTATGAAAATGTATAGATTCTAAATGGTTTATGTCGCGCAATGATGAAGATTATAACACTTAACACTGCATGATCTACCATTTAATTTGATTCAAATTATCATTTAAACTGAATTAAAAAAATATTGACTTTAAGGACTAAAATGCTATTATATTTACAAAACTGATAAGAATAATAAGGATTAAAGAGGTGGAGTCATTTGAAGCGAATTTTTTACGTTTTGATTTTAGGATTTATCGTTATATCTGTGGCTGGCTGTGGTAAGGCTGACTCGGAAAGTAACAGTGATAAAAAATTTACGATTGGGTTTGGTGTGGGGACTTATGAAGAGCAATTTAGAAAAGGCATCTTACCTATTCTTCAAAAAGAAGGTTACGATGTAAAAATTAAAACTTTTTCTCAAAATGATCAAGTTGATCCTGCTTTAGTTGATGAAGAAATTGATGCTACGGTTCATCAAAGTCGGGCTTATATGAATAGTATGAACAAAAAATTAAATGGAGAAATGATTGTGAACAATCACGTACCGACTGCACCACAATCTATTTGGTCGACGAAACATCATTCTCTAGATGACGTTAAAGATGGTCAAACGATAGCAGTACCTAATGATCCAGTGAACCAAGAACGTGCATTTAGAATTTTGGAAAAGCTTAAATGGGTGAAAATTGATAAAGATGCGGGAACAGTCAATTTCAATGTTAAAAGTGTAAAACCCGATCGGTATCATTTAAATTTTAAAGAGATTCATTCTGCACAAGTTTTACGTTCCTTAGATGATGTAGATTATGGTATCGTCAATGGAAACTATATTGCAGATGCGCATAAAGTTATCGCAGATGGCTTGATAGTGGAAAAAACGCCAGAACAGCATAAAGTTGTACTGACCATTAATAAAAAAGATCAAAATAAGGCGTGGGCAAAAGCACTTAAAAAAGCATATTACTCAGATGAATTTGAAACTTGGTATGAAAAGCAAAATAAATATAAAGGCTTTATTACACCAAAAGAATGGAATGAGGGGTAAGTGCAATGAGAAAAAATTTATTCCTATTACTGACTTTGTTTTTGTCTTTGATTTTAGTTGCTTGTGGTCATGAAGAAAAAGATAAAAAGGAAATTACAGTTGCCACATCACCTGGACCGTACAGTGAACTCTTTTTAAAAGGAATAAAGCCTGAATTAGAAAAGAAAGGTTATACGGTAAAAAATAAAGATTTTACGGAGTTACTGCAAGCAGATGTGGCTCTGCAGGAAGGTAGCGTTGATGTGAACGTGGATCAACATAAGGCCTATATGGATACTTTTAATCAAGAAAGAGATGCAAATTTAACCAATATCACCAAAATACCAACCGTTCCGACGCAAATCTTTTCGAAACGTCATACTTCTTTAGAGGAAATAAAAGAAGGGGACACGATTGCGATTCCACAAGACCCTTCAAATGCTTCGCGTGCTTTTCGTATATTAGAAAAAGCGGGATGGATTGTAGTTGATGCTAAAAAGAATGATATTACCATTACTAAAAAAGATATTACAAAAAATCCTAAACATCTCAATATTAAGGAGATGAATTCTGCAAGTATTCCAAGAGTTTTAGATGATGTTGACTATGGTGTTATTCCTGGCTCAATTGTTTACGCTTCTCATTTAGATGCTTCAAAAGGATTATTAAAAGAAGATTTGATTAATGATTTATATTTACAAGTTGTTGTGAACGAAAAGAATAAAAATCAGCAATGGGTGAAAGACATTCAAAAAGCTTATCACTCTAAAGCATTTAAAAAAGTGATGGCAAAAGAGAATAAAGATGGCTATTGGGTTGTTCCAGAAAAATAGTGTTTTAGATTGAAACATGAAATATTTAGCTAAATATAGGAATTGGGCATTTAAGGATAAAGCAAATGATTTAATAAAGTATCATAATTGTAAAGCGTATGAAATGAGCTTGTTACTCATATCATACGCTTTTTAAATGTTTAACACGTTACTTATTGGCTAGCTGATTTGACAGGGTTTTTATACCAGGTTTTCAAAAAGTGATAAAGCACTTCTGTATAATCTTCGAGTGATTTGATTTCAATTTTTTCGTTAGTGCCGTGTGCTTCATTTAATTCTCCTGGCCCATATAAAATGGTTGGAATGCCGAAATCTGCTGTCCAACCGCCATCTGTTACAGTTGTACTCATCGTTGATTGAAGCGGGCCTTGATGAATTTTTTCATGTGCCTGTTCCAGTAAATGGTAGCCTGGATGGTTAACGGGAAGGGTAAAACTAGGGAATATTTCTCCTTTATCTTCTATCATTGAATTGCCTCCCCATTCAAACTGAAGTGGGTGGTGTTGCAGCCATAAATCACTTTCTGCCACTTTATTTAAATAGTTTTCAACCTCATTAATAATATCTTCATAATTTTCATGAGGGAGAAAATGAACAGTAATCCAAAGCTTACATTGATCCGCAATAAAAGCGGGGTGACGTCCACCTTCAATGACTGCAGGATTAATCGTATTAGCACCACTTGGCATACCTGGATAAGATTTTGTCACGGCCCAATGGCGCTCAAGCTCTTGTAACGCTTGAATAATTTTTACCATTTTTTCAATCGCACTTGCGCCATGACGTCCACCGCCAGCGTGTATAATATGACTCCGAGCACCATCATGGATTGTGACATCGCTCTGTATTGTAATCCATCCGGTAATTACACCACCTTGTCCCATTGCAATAGATTCGCTTGTATCTAGGACGAGTGCTAAATCAGCTTTCGGTGAATGTTCACACGCAATTTTTGTTCCTGCTTCACCCACTTCTTCGCCTACAACTGATTGAACTATGATATCTCCTTCAGGCTGCACACCATCTTGATATAGTCGTTCAAGATTATAAAATAATGCAGACATGCCACCTTTCATATCGGCGACACCTCTTCCATACAAATAGCCCTCTTTTTCAACGAGTTTAAATGGATTTGTATGCCAAAATGTTTCGTTTTCAACTTCTGCAACATCTACATGTCCATTCAATATGAGTTTTGGGGCATGTTCATTTTTGCCTTTTAATGTGGCAACAATAATCTCATCATTGTCATAAAAAGGGATTTGTGTGGTATCGAATCCTATCGCTTTAAGCCAATGTGCAATCTTTTGTTGAAGGGGCTTTGTATTTCTTGCGGGCGGGCTGACAGTAGGTTCTGCAATAAGTGAGGCTAATATTTCAAATTGTCTTTTATTCATTCAAATGACCCTCCAATGTTAATAAACGTATTTTTCTGTTTAATCCGCTGTTGAAGCCACCCAACTGGCCATCCTTTCTAATGACCCTGTGACATGGAATGATAATGGATAAGGGATTCAGACCAATTGCTGAAGCCACGGCACGGGTGCTTTTAGGATGTCCCATCATTTGAGCAATTTCCCCGTAACTTACTTTATTTCCATAGGGGAGCTGTTGTAAGGTACCCCAAACTTTTTGTTGGAAAGGAGTGCCGATTTCAAATGATATTGGCGTTTTAAACGATTGACAGTAGCCGTGAAAATAACTTTCTAATTCGTGAGCAAGTTGATTAATTAAATCATGTTGCGAGCGGTGTATCAACTTATGCTGCCCATTTAATTTATTCAATAACGTTTGGTAGTCTTTCGAGTCATTAAAAGCTAAACCAACTAATTTATCATGAGCGTTGACAACTGCGGTCATGACGCCAAGTGGTGTGTGTAGATGTTGATAATAATATGACAAGTTGTTTCATCTCCGTTCATTGATTAGAATTCAGTCGGTTTAAAACCATCAACACTAACTGAAATATGTGTTTTAGAAAATCGAGATTGCATCAATTTCAATACATATTGATAGGCGTCGGGTTGATACCAATCTTCTAAATGTAATGCTTGATACATATGACGCATACCTAATGATTCAGTTCTACGACCATTTGAACCATCGCCCATAAAGTAATCATCTATAGTGACATCATCTGTATATTGCGCTAAGATTTCAGGAAAGTTTGTCGTACAAGGTAAAAGAGGTGCCACAGCGACTTGCGTTGGGATACCTGCCTGACGTAATTTTTTGAGCGCATTGAGTCTTGATTGAATGCTAGGTGCTTGTGGTGTGAAATAACGCACCATATCTTCTCGGTCTGTCTCAATGGTCATACTTACAATAAACTGACCGGGATAGGTTTTTAAAATGTCAATATCACGTTGAATGAGTGGACTACGTGTTTGAATAAATAAAAAGTTGGGAGGATGACTGGCCATAGATGTGAGTAGTGTCCTTGTAATCTCATATTTCTTTTCAAGTGGCTGGTAAGGATCGGTTGAAGAGGACATAAAAATCGTCACAGAGCCTTTTCTTTTGGCGTGTTGTAACTCATTTTGAAATTGATGATTAACGTTATTTTTAACTGTCACCCATTCTCCCCAGTTTTTACCAGAAAATAACGAGATTGGTGACTTCCTCACATAACAATACGAACACGCATATTGGCAACCCATGTATGGATTGAGCGTATGCGTATAATCCTTTAGGAATCCACTTGCTTTTGTTAAAAATTGTTTAGGTTGTTTGACATTGATTTCCATTGCGACCCCCAAATTTTATAAAAAAGACAGGAAACATTGTATGAGATGTCCCTGTCTATAGTTGCTTATTGTAATGCTTTAATTGCTTCTGCTATTGAGTTGAAAACATATGATAAATCATCTTTCTCAATACAACTAAAGGCGATACGAATATCTGTATCATTTAAGGCAATGATACCAATTGAATGATGTTCGATGAGGTGTAATCTTAATTGTTCTGGGTCTACACCATTTACTTTTAGTGCCATGAAATAGCCGGAGTTAAAGTCGTAAGGTTGCCATAGTGATTTAAAGGCATCTTGATAAACGATTTCCTTAGTCACTTCGTAACGTTCTTTCAGTGTATCGATATTTTCTTGAATTTCTTGATCAAAATTAGATTTGTTTTTAAGGGCATGTTGTACTGCCGCTTGCGTTGGTGAAGCGCCGCTAGAAATATTGCTACGAATTAATCCTTTCATTTTGGCTTCTAACACTTTTTTTGTTGTGTCATTAGAAAGGCCGAATGTAAGGAAGCCTACACGGAATCCCCATGCGAAAAATTCTTTCGTTGCGCCGTCTAAACGAACAGGTAATACACGAGAATTGTTGAGTTGTGTCAGTGCTGTGAAGATAGATTGTGTATATACATCTTCATAAAATAAGCCATAATATGCATCATCAACAATTGTCACAACATTTACGCCACGACGTCCTAAGTCATCAATGGCTTTAACAATGGCTTTAACTTCACTCTCAGTAGGGGTATAACCTGTTGGATTGTTAGGATAGTTGAGTACCATGATTACTTTGTCTTGATCAATTTGATTAAGTGTATTCACAAGTTCAGTTGTTGTGAAGTGACCTTGTTCATCAAAAATAGGATAAGTATTGATTTCTGCTTGATGGCGCACACCAAAAACAAGTTTGTAGTTCCCCCAGTTATGTGTGGGAAGTAAAACAGTATCTCCAGGATTTACAAAAAGGTCGCCAACTAAAGATAGACCGTGTGTGAGTGCGTTAGTGACTAACGGTAAACTGATCGCATCAGCAGAAAGATCAGGGTTTTCTTTCAACATTTTTTGTTGCCAAAGCTCACGCAACTCACCTAAACCTTGGGGAGGAGCATAGGAGAAAACTTCATCTGTGTTAAGCTCATTAAACATACTGTAAAGTGACTCAGTGTACAATTTCCCCTTAGAATCTGTTGCCATTCCAATCGTCGCGTTATACTGCGTAGATTTTGCTTCAGCAGATTGTGTTAAAATGCCTTTTGGATAATACATGTTTTTCCCTAAATCAGAAAGCATATCTAAAATAATAGGTTGTTTCTCTGTTAATTGTTCATTCAATTGCAGCGCTAAAGGGTTCATCTCATTTCGACCTCTTTCCTAAAATTCATAATATATATGTCTATCATACAGTGAAAACTTATAAATTTAAAGTTACAGTTAGTGCGTGGTTTAAAAATTAAAACACCAAAACAGAACACATGTTCGCTATTTTGTGTTAAAATAAATTTAGCCACCTTTCCCTACATTTTTGGTGCTAAAAATAAAAATGGCTTCGCAAAGTAGGAGGTGTTCTTAATCATGCAGTGGGCAGAGTTTTTAATGTCATTAATCACTGGTGGTATTTTAATTATTTTTAGATGTTGGTTTGAGTCTAAATGGCGACAATATGATCACCATTCAGACCATGAGGATGACGAAATCACCTCAAAAACCAAAAAGTAAAGTATTAAAAAGCCCCAAGCTTGCGGCAACAAGTTTGGGGTTCTTAATCATGTGTGGATACAACTCTATATTAGCATGTGTGATATTTTGAAGCAAACAATATAATGAAAAATTAAAAGTAGTTACAATCATAAATACAAATCAAATAAACGATTGACAAATAAATTGGCTTTTTCTAAAGTGAAATCAATGAATAAAAAGAGGTGAAATGATTGAATCATCTAACTAAAATATTTGTAGTGATTGCACTTATCATTTTTATTTTAGGTATTATTTTGCAATTTATAAATCATGAAGGTTCAGCTATTAAATTATTCGTTGCAACGATTTTATTTATGATTTGTGCTTTTATTAGTCGGAATAATGATCGTAAAAAGCAACAAAAGTAAGGCCATTTTTGAAAAGAATCCATTCAAACCCCCATAATAGTTTGTTGCATTTAGCATCAATGCAATCTAATGTTGTCAAAAATGACTGTGAAGTCAAATACTATAGCACTTGATAGTCATTTTGACCCTTCCATTTGTGTAATTTAACACTTAGTCACCACTTTATCTTTCTGCTATTCATTTTCCAATTACCTTACCTGTCCATGTTTAACTCTAAGTCCTATTAATAAGACTTATACGTATGACGTAAGAAATTTTACTCTTTTAAATTTTAGCCTTAACACAAAAAATTTTAGCCTTAACACAAAAATAATAAGAATCAAATATGTGATGTTCATTGTAAAAATGATGTAAAACTGAGGTCGAATTCTATCTATCAGTAGAACAAATATGTCACAATATAGAGGAAGACTTTAATATTTTGTTGAGAAGATGTATAAGAAGAATTAATTATTCTTTCAGTTTTTTGTAATTTACCATGATTGTGATACTTTTGGATATGTGTAATAAAAGTAATTTAAATTTAAAAGATTTTTTTATTTTAAATGGATAGAGAATTTTTGGGCGAAATCAAAGAAATAATATATAATGGAATCTAAATGATATTACGATTTAATTTATCATTTTGTCTTATTCATTATAAATGTTATTGTTGAAAGAGACGTATATTATTTAACTAAAAGCTTATAGAGATGGTAGGAGGGCATGTGTATGGAGTTAAAGCAGATTACGAAGCGTTACAGCAATAATACTGTCATCGATCAAATTGATTTTGCTTTTAATGATAGTCATATTGTTGGTCTAATAGGAAAGAACGGTGTAGGTAAAACGACACTAATGAAAATTATGAATGGTAACATTATAAATTATTCGGGTGAAGTCAAAACCTCAAGTGATGAGCGTATTGGTTATTTAATTGAACATCCTAAACTTTATGATAATAAGACCGGATTATATAACTTAAAACTTTTCGCTCAAGTGTTAGGAAAAGGCTTTGATAAAGAATATACAGATAAAATTGTTAAAGCTTTTGGTATGGAATCTTATATTAAGAAAAAAGTGAAAAAGTATTCAATGGGAATGAAACAAAAATTAGCAATTGCAGTTTCCTTAATGAATAAGCCGAAATATTTAATATTGGATGAGCCAACGAATGGAATGGACCCAGACGGCTCCATTGATGTTCTAAAAACAATACAGCAACTTGTAGAACAATTAGATATGAAGATTTTAATATCGAGTCATAAATTAGAAGATATAGAATTAATTTGTGATCGTGCTGTATTCTTAAGAGAAGGCCACTTTGTTCAAGATGTCGATATGTCAAATGGTCAATCTGCAAATCAAACGATTGTCAAAGTTGCTCCAAAAGACTTTGAAGAAGCCCTTTACTATTTAACGGATCATTTTAAAGTAGCACAATCACACAAAGATTCAGGGGAAATTATTTTGAATGCACAAAGTAATTATCAAATGTTTTTACAAGGTTTAGCACAAAAACAGATATTTCCAACATACATTGAAACGAGAAAAATTTCATTGCGTGACACATACTTTAATATTAATCAACGAGGTGACGAACAATGAGAATATTGCAATTAGTTAAATTCGATATGATTAGCATATTGAAGAGTCCACTTACATATTTAGCGATTATTTTGGGTGTCGCACCGCTGATTACTACAATGGCAATCCTCGTTACACATGATAAACCTGTCAATGCGAATACACTTTTTAGTGTAGGAAAATGGTTCTTCTCGTTAATTGGGTTACTTTTTGTAATCAAAACCATTACACGTGATAGTGGCCAAGGCACGATTCAACTCTTTTTGAACCACTATCGAAATCGCGTTGGTTATTTTATTGCAAAATGCTGTTCAATCGCGCTTATTTCCATAATTACAACAGCTGTTGTTTTAATCGTGACATATTTAATTCAATGGACAACCAAAGGTGAAGAACTTAATAATCAGAATACATGGAAGTTGTTGGTCTTTTATTTAATTCTTTTCTTTGTGTATGGTTTGCTGTTATTTTTAATTAATTTAATTGTTCAAAAACCGGCACTAGTTTATACATTAGGTATTTTACTGTTGCTTATATTACCGGTGATGAAACCATTTATTCCTTTGATTCCTGTCATTGGGGATGATATTCAAAAATCGTTGAAATACATTCCGTTTAGCTATTTGAGTGAAAAGTCTTTAGACAGTGGGTTAACGTTTTCAAACTGGCAATGGTTTATCAATGCTGCATCCATCGTCGTATTATTCATTGCTAATTTCCTTTTAATTAGTAAGAAAGATATCTAAAATCATCTATTTAAGTGACATGTGTTAAATAGAAAGCGATATAAATTAAAAATGAGATTGAGATCTAAACGTGTTTTAGATTTTAATCTCATTTTTTAGTTTTGTATAGAAAGCGTTTACAAATATGAGGATTTGAACTAGAATACTTGT
This sequence comes from Staphylococcus sp. 191, assembly GCF_011174885.1. Lineage (NCBI taxonomy): Bacteria > Bacillati > Bacillota > Bacilli > Caryophanales > Staphylococcaceae > Staphylococcus > Staphylococcus sp. 191. The sequence continues at coordinate 54,139 of NZ_PNRJ01000012.1, forward strand.
ATACAAGATGAGGTGATCGAATGGAATTTCCAAAAAAATGGTTAACAGATTTATCAAAAGGCGAAGCAATAGCGGCACAAATACGTCTTGATATCATTAACGGGGATCGTTCAGCGGAACAGATTTTAACTGAGAATCAAGTTGCTGCTGAATTTCATGTGAGTCGTTCACCTGTTAGAGATGCATTTAAAATTTTAAAACAGGGGCGCTTGATTCGCTTAGAACGAATGGGAGCTGAAATAGTGCCTTTTACCGATCAGCAACGCCAGGAACTGACGGATATTCGGTTAATGATCGAATCATTTGCTTTTACAAAAGTCATTCAACGTGCTGATTTGGATACGATTGTTCGAGCGATGTATCAAGCGCTTGAAATGATGAAAGTAAGTTTGAAGTTTGAAGATGCGATAAGCTTTACAGAAAATGATTTAAACTTTCATGAAACAATGGTACGCGCGTGTGAACACCATTATTTAACACACTTGTGGAAACAAATGAAGCCGACAATGCTTTGTATGATTTATATCAGTATGCAGCGCAGAATGGACACAAATGTCATTGATTTTAAGCGAATTATTACGAACCACGAACTGTTTGTAAAAGCCATTGAAGCACAAGACAGAAAAAAGATGTACCAAGCATTTGAGCTGAATTTTAAAGATTTAAATGACGATATCGGTGCTTTTTGGGCGCAGTAGTCAGAGAAAGGAGAATGAAAACATGAAAGATTTTATGATAGGTATAGATATTGGTACGACGAGTACAAAAGCGGTTTTATATCGTACGAATGGACATATACAATTAAAAAAGCAAATCGAATACCCATTACTGACACCTGAAGTAGATATTTCTGAACAAGATCCTGAAGTGATTTTTAAAGCAGTTATTGAAACGATACAATCCGTTTTAATCGAAAGTGAAATTTCAAGTGAAGACGTTGCATTTATCTCATTTAGTGCACAAATGCACAGTCTCTTACTTATTGATGAAAATAACCAACCTTTGACAAACAGTATGACATGGGCAGATAATCGTGCTCGTTTTGCAGCTGAAGACTTGCGTAAGCATTATGAGGGAAATGAGATTTATAAACGTACTGGCACACCAATTCATGCGATGTCACCACTTTCTAAACTGTGGTGGTTAAAAAAAGAGTCTCCGGATCTTTTTAATCGAGCACGTTTCTTTGTAGACATTAAGTCATATGTGTTATTCAGATTAACTGGAGAATGGGTGATGGATGAATCCATTGCTTCAGCCACAGGACTCTATCATTTGAAAAATAGAGATTGGGACGCATCGGTATTAGATTTACTAAATATCTCATTCTCCCAATTACCGCGATTGGTAGAAACCACCAAAGTATTAGCTATAGAAAATAATTTTACTATCCAACGACTCGGTCTTTCAATTCAAATACCGATTGTTGTCGGGGCGAGCGATGGTGTTCTTTCTAATTTAGGTGTCAATAGTATTGAAAAAGGGGAAGTTGCCATCACGATTGGTACGTCAGGTGCAATACGAACGGTAGTTGACCGTCCTGTCATAGATGAAAAGGGACGTATATTTTGTTATGTCCTTGATGAACATCATTATGTTATTGGAGGGCCCGTTAACAATGGTGGTGTCGTATTGAAATGGTTAAGAGACGAGCTACTTGCCAGTGAAATTGAAACAGCAAAGCGACTCGGAATTGATACATACGACGTCATGTCCCGTATTGCACAAACTGTGCCGCCCGGTTCAAATGGCTTACTTTTTCATCCTTATCTGACAGGTGAGCGTGCGCCGTTGTGGGATTCTAATGCGCGTGGCTCTTTTATTGGTTTAACGTTGTCACATAAAAAAGAACATATGATACGCGCTGTTATGGAAGGTGTCTTGTTTAATCTTTATACAGTATTTCTAGCTTTAGTCGAAGTCATGGAGGACGTACCTCAGAAAATTAAGGCCACAGGTGGATTTTCAAAAAGCCATTTATGGAGACAAATGATGGCTGATATTTTTGATTGTACAGTAGAGATCCCTAAAAGTTATGAGAGTTCATGTCTCGGTGCTTGTGTTTTAGGCTTAAAAGCGCTCAATCATATTGAGGATTATACCATCGTCGAAACATGGATGGGCTCTACCCATCAACATGTCCCTCATGATAAGAATGTCAATCTCTATCAAGAATTAGCATCCGCTTTTATACAGATTAGTCGTGATTTGAATTATGCTTATCAAACTTTATCTCAATTTCAAAATCAGTTAAAAGATAAATAGGGAGGGAACAAAATGTTACATGAATTTTGGCCACTTATCAGCGTTCTCATAGGTATCATCGTTTTATTATTACTTATTATGCGATTCCAGTTAAACACTTTTATTGCACTTATTATTACAGCTATGTTGACGGGTATTTTATTGGGGATGCCATACAATAAAATTGTAACAACCATTGAAGCAGGTATAGGAGGAACTTTAGGTCATATTGCTTTAATATTTGGTTTAGGCGCAATGTTAGGTAAATTATTAGCGGACGGTGGTGGGGCGACACAAATCGCTGACACCCTCATTGCAAAGTTAGGTAAGAAATATGTGCAATGGGCGATGGTGATTGCGTCTTTTATGATTGGTATTGCTTTATTTTTTGAAGTCGGACTCGTTTTGTTAATTCCGTTAGTTTTTACCATTGCTAAACGAATGAATGTATCTCAATTAAAAATAGGATTACCAATGGTTACAGCTCTTTCTGTTACACATGGCTTTTTGCCTCCGCATCCCGGGCCAGTCGTTATCGCTAAAGAATTAAATGCATCTATTGGGGAAGTGCTCCTTTATGGCTTTATCATTGCAATACCAGTCACTTTAATTGCTGGACCACTATTCGTAAAGATCGCACCTTATCTATCGCGGAGTGCTTTTGAAAGAGAAGGAGATATATCATCTCTCGGTGCAACCAAGACCTTTGAAGATAAAAAATTGCCCAATTTTGCATTGAGTACATTTACAGCGCTGTTACCAGTTCTTTTGATGTTATTTGCTACCATTTGGCAGTTAGTGACAGGTCATGAGTCAGGACCGAAAAATCATTTAGAAAGAATCATATATTTCGTAGGGAATGCAGGTACTGCCATGTTAATTGCAGTGATATTTGCAATCTTTAGTATGGGTATTTTGCGTGGTAAGTCGACAAAACAGGTCATGAATACGTTAACAGAAGCGATTTATCCCATTGGCATGATGCTTCTCATCATTGGAGCTGGTGGTGCGTTCAAGCAAATCTTAATTGATGGAGGTGTAGGTGGCGCTGTTGAGCATATTTTTACGGGCGTTCGCATATCCCCCATTTTACTCGCTTGGTTAGTGGCAGCACTATTGAGATTGGCACTTGGTTCAGCGACAGTTGCGGCAATTTCGACAACAGGCATCATCTTACCCTTATTGCAAACGACAGACGTGAATTTAGCATTAGTTGTGTTAGCAATTGGAGCTGGCAGTATCTTTTGTTCTCATGTTAATGATGCAGGATTTTGGATGTTTAAAGAATATTTTGGACTGACTGTAAAAGAAACATTTTTAACATGGTCACTTGTCGAAACTATAATTTCTGTGAGTGGCTTAGGGTTTGTCTATCTCATGAGTCTTATCGTTTAATAAAGGTACAATCATTAAAACTCAAGATAAGATTTAATTTAAAAACAAAGCCTCGAATTGAGAACAGTTTGGTTAAACGTATACTCGATTCGAGGCGTTAATTTTATTACTCTTCACTACATTGAATCAATCATGATACCGAACTTGTGCGCGATTACATTTAAATGAGTCGAGATAAGATAGATTCATAGACTTCATTCCAAAATGAAGGATCTGTCGCATAACGATTATGAATCGTTTGATGAACTTCTTTTTGTTTATCATCAAAACTTGGATCATTTTTATCAGGTAAATATTCTGAACGGACTTGCTCAACAAATTTTTGAACTGTGTGCGCGCGGGGGCCCCATACCGCTTTTTGTTCAAAATTTTCATTCATAAAAATATAAATTGGAATTGAACGTGATTTACCATTGGTTAAATATTGATCGATGAGGTCTGTATTATCATCTCGATAAAAGGCGCGCACTTCTAAATCTGCGCCCTCAGCGATATGCTTTAAAATTGCATTGTTCATCATAGCGTCACCGCACCAATCTTCTGTAATGACAAGAACGTAACGATAACCTTTTTCTTTAAGTTGCTCAATGCGACTATCATTTGAAGGTAATTCAAATTGATGATATATCGATTGGAGTTCGGACTGATTTTGAGACATGTCTTGAATATACTGATCGAAAGGTTTAGATTGTGCGTAATACGTTTTTAAATGTGCCATAATAACCCCTCCCTTGACTTACATTATAACAGTATAATAATTTGATGAAAATTAAAAAGATTACGACAAATTAAGAATATGACATTTACAATACAAATCTAATCAAACTATTTAATTTTAAAGTTTGAGTCCTTATAATTTTTAATATCAGAGTAAAAAGGGGGAGGACGATGGATAAAATCACATTTTTGAATGAATTAGAATATCAACTACATCGTTTACCCGATGATAAAATTGATGAAGTGATGAATACGTATGAGAATTATTTTTATCAAGAAGGACGTAAAGGGAAAACTGATCGTACTATTGTTAAAGATTTAGATACACCTAAGCAAATTGCAAAGCAGCAATATGCAAAATATGCCGTCAAAAATGCGGAAAACAAACCTGATGTTGCACACATTGCACATGCTGTTTTTGCGACAATAGGGATGAGTGTCATCACTTTATTTTTTATTCTGGTGCCTTTGTTTTTTGTAATGATTATTACACTGTTAGGCACTTTTATTGCATTAGGAATGTTGCTATCCCCAATACTCTTACTCATTATGAATATATGGTCAGGGTTACACAGCTTTTCATTAAGCAATTATCTTTTTAGCTTTGCTTATTTAGGACTGGGTGCTATGTTCCTGGTCATTATTATAAAATTCATCATTGCAATTCGAAACTTACTCATAAGATATTTGAAATGGAATGTCAATTTTATTAAAAAAGGAACATCGTAGCCATGAAAAAATTATTTATATTTGGTTTGAGTTGTTTTTTAGTCTCTTTTATTTTAGGAACAATTGTATGGTTTGGATTTGAAAAAAAGCAACAATCCATTGAAACTGTGGAAAAAACATACGCCAAAAACGAAATTAATCAACTTATCGTGAATATGGCATCAGCTGATGTCAAAATTGTTGAAGGCAAACAATTTCATGTCACATATAAAGGTAAAGAAGATTTGAGCGTTTCGAAGCAGAACAAAACGTTAAATATTGCAGAAATCAAGCATTCAAGAGGGAAGGAACCTAATTTAAATCCTTTCAATAGAGAAGGTAATTACATTACTATCACTGTTCCCTCAGCACAATTGAAAGAGCTTAATGTTTCGACTGGCTTCGCTAAAATACAAGCTGATGGTATTGATAGTCAGAATGCGAAATTTTGGAATGAGCGCACTGGTGAAGTGACGATTAATCATAGTCAATTTTCACATACTAAAATCATTGGTCGTGAATCGTTAGTGAACATTCATAATAGTCATTTGAATCAAAGTGAAATTAGCGTTGATAATGGTCAGATTAATGCTAATCATTCAGCGCTTCATAGAAGTATTTTTAAAATTAAGCAAGGAAATATCGTGATGAATGATATGGAAACAGAATGTGATTTTAAAGGATCAACACAAAAAGGGAATATAGATTTAAATTATCGAAATACACCTCATAATGTGATGCTGTCGTTAAACCCAGAACATGGGCATGCGCATATTAAAAATCAACATTTAAAGCATGGTAAAAATGGTAAAGGAGAGCATAAAGTTGAACTTTACACAAATCATGGGGATATTACGGTAGATTAATGGATAAAATAGATTAAGCGCCATAAATGGATGACAACTGTGTCATTTTTATGGCGCGTTTTATTTATTCTGTCGCAAATTGAATTTCTGTATCAATGCTACCTTCAATTTGATTAATCGTTAGATTATGGCCTTTTAACCAAGCCCCAAAATCAATTTTAATCGGGTCTTGATTTTCCCCTAATGTAATCCAAGCGTGTAATTGATGTGGATCATACATGGAAGTATGAATTGTGCCACTCCAACTTTTAAATAATTTACTATATATTTCGTATTGGGGTTGATTAAACCGCTTAAATACTTCAAAGCGGTCTTCATGCGCTTTCGAAATTTGATTTTCAAGGCGACCTAATCGTTCTTTAGATTCTTTTGTGTAGTTGCGATTTTCATGCGTCAATAATTTAAAGTGATTGGTGCAAGTTTGATCATATCGAACCTCTATACTTCTAGGAGAAACTTCAACTATGGCATGTGCGCCACTTGTATCCTTTACGATATAACTAAATGAACTCCGGTGAGGAATTTCTTTTAAAAAAGCTACGGCTTCTTCTACATTTTTGCAATTTTCTAAGACAAGACGGCCAACCATATAACAAACAAATCCATTCGCTGGCTTTTTGCGATGCATAAAATTATAGGCCATAACTAAGCCACATTCGTTCATTCCGTCCATACGACCTGTTACTCGAGACATGGGGCCAATTTGCGCATAACCCCCATCATGAGGCTCAAATAATTGATATCTGGCATCGTATGTTGCAGGGTGATAATCGTAATTTCTCACTAAATAGTCTGATCCAATGTAAACAGAACAACCACTATCAGGCAGTGTTGTGAAGCGGTAATGTGCAAAATTTAAAATCGCTTGTCGTGTAGGAATTTTCAAAACATCTTGAATGCCCATAATTTCTTCCCAGATTCGAGGTGCATATTGTTGATAAATGTGATAAGTTTCTTCGATATCAATATCGAAGCGGGGCACACGTTTCTTCCACTCCTTATTTCTATTTTTTAACAACGCTGTTGTTTGAAGCCATTGACCTGTCATTATCCCATAATCGTAATGGTTCCCTCTAAACGTTAAGATGTCCGATGTGACACTTTGCATAAAAAATCGTCCTTTCTGAAATCTTGCTAACATAATTTGTTAAATGGTTGTAATCATTCTTTAATGGTATTCACTTCATGACGCTACTATAATAAATTTAACATCAGATTAAGCCGTATGTGAATAGGGTTAAGGGGGGAGTTTTATGTGGAATTACTATATTAAAATTAAACATTGGTTTTACAAAAATTATACACGGTGATGATTGCATTGAGGACTAACTATAAATGGATGATATAAAACTCGGACGAAAGATTATGTATCGTCCGAGTTTGTGTTTAAAATATCTAATGCTATTACGCGATATTTCTTATTTTATTGATTGACGTCTGTTACATTAGGCGTAATATAAACCGTTTTGATGCGATGTCTTTCTCCTGTTCCGTCCCCGAAAGTCATAGTGACCATCGTTTTCGAAGTTTTTTTGTAATCTGGATTTTCAAGTGAATAAACATAAAAAATAATTAATTGACTACCTCGCACATGGGCGCGATGGATAATTTCAAAGTTCCATTGGAGGTCATTTTTCTCCATCACTTGCTGCATGCGTTTTCGTAACATGTGAATGAGCGTTGACTTTGATAATGATTGTGCCTCACCTAGCTCATTAATATAGTATGCTAATACGCGATTATCTACCATATTCTCTATACTTTCGATATCATTGCTTTTCCACGAACTCATTAATGATATGTATGGCATTTAACAAACCTCTTTCACAATTAAGTTAATCTTAATGTAACATATTACTTATAAAAATTAAATTGATTTCTGATTAATACAGTCAAGAATAGGGTATAAAGTTAATGATTGTAATATTTTATGTTATGATGATATTAAATAAATGATGATGAGGTGAAATATTTATGTGGAACTTTATTAAGGGCTTATTTAAGTTTATATTTATTTTCACAGCTACAGTGACTGTTGTCTTCGGTGTGGGTGCAGCTGTACTCGCATATGTTTTCAAAAAAGACTTTGAAGATATTGAAAATAAAACAAAAGAGATTGTATCCGATATTGAGTCTAATGTTAACTAAAGTATAACAATTAAACAATTCAATTTTAATGCGTGTCGATAAAGGTCACATTAAGTTGTTTTGAGCTCGTCTTTATACGTTGCTCCAATGTGATTTTTGGTTTACCGGATTAACTTTTACGGGAGGTAGCGACTTTGAAATCAAAATCAAATTTTAGATTTCGGTCCTACCTCTTTTTTATACAGACATTTAGGACACTGAAAGAATAAAGGCTTTGAAAATTTTTATTATAAAGGTGATCAGTTTGTATCAAACACATAATGCATTAATTTCATATCAACTTAATGAAGCGACAAACTTTCAATTAGCATTGTTAAATCAACAATTATTAAATGAGCGCTATCAAGAACAACGTTTTCTTGACATGATTCAGGCCGTTTTCCAGACACACTATGAGGCAAGCAATATCACAATTGGTGTAAGTGACGATAGACAATTAAGAGAAAATGCATACCAATTTAAACGTTTATTAGAAAAGGATTTGATGCATACGGGGTGTTCAGAGTTTGTAATCAGGGTTGTAGAGTGGAAAGAAGATTGTAAAAGTATGAAAAAATTTGAGCGTGCTTTTGTTGAAAATGAGCCAGATGTATGGTTTGTCTTTTCGAAACCGCTTAGTTTTTGTCGATTGCTAAAAAGATTGTATCGAAATCCTCTTTTTGATCCTCGACGTACATATTGCATGAGTAATTTATGTTCAAATCATTTAGTTCAAACATTAGGGTTTAAATATTTTGAAGGTATGAAAGGCATCACATCAATGGGGAAAGTGTGGACAGCTGAAGACGGAGAGTTGCTAATTATACCTTCGTAATGGGACAGCGTATTAAAATTTGATAAAATAGCATTAAGAAATTTGAGAGGGGTACGACATGACAAAAGGATATATTGGTTCTTATACTAAGAAAAATGGAAAGGGCATTTATCGATTTGAGTTAGATGATCAACAAGGTAACATTGACAAAGTTGAAACAGGATATGAATTAAATGCTTCGACGTATTTGACGCAGTATCAAGATATGTTACTCGCCATTACGAAAGACGATCAAAATGCTGGCCTAGCTTCTTTTAAGATTAGTAAAGATGGGAGCTTAGAAAAAAAGAGTACTTGTTTAGAATCTTTTAAAGGCTCTGGCTGTTATGTAGCGGTATCACCAGATGGAAAATATGCTTTTGAAGCTGTTTATGGAGATGGTGTTGCACGTATTTATGAATTAGATGCTGAAAACCACACTATTAAACGTTTAATTAGAGAAATCAGTCATGATTATCCGCACGGGCCAAACGTGGAGCGTCAAGAAAAATCCCATGTGCACTATTTAGATGTCACGCCTGATCATCAATATGTGGTAGCTGTTGATTTAGGTTCGGATTTGTTAGTGGCATATCATTATGGTTCCGAAGGCATGGAAGTTGCTTATCGCACACAATTAGAACCTGGTGATGGCCCTAGACATATTGCTTATCATCAAACGGGGCGTTACGCCTATGTAGTTAATGAACTTTCAAATACGGTTGTTGTGATGCAATATGAAGACGGTCGATTCACTGAATTGGAACGTCATTTAACAATTCCTGAAGATTTCTTGCAACCGACTAAATTAGCTGCAGTACATCTTTCACATGATCAACGTTACTTATATATTAGTAATCGTGGACACGATAGTCTTGCTATTTTCAAAGTATTAGCTGAGGGTAGCAAACTTGAGTTGGTTGATATTATCTCAAGTGGCGGTGTATTTCCAAGAGATTTCAATATTACTGCAGATGATGCATATCTCGTTGTGGCACATCAAGAAGAAGACTCTAAAATTGTCGTATTTGAAAGAAATCGAGACACGGGATTGTTGACATTAAAAGATGATCAACAAGTTGCAGAGGAAGGCGTTTGTGTTAAATTTTTAAACGAAACTGACCTCTATTAGCGAATAAAAGCATGATAAGAAAAAGAAAAAGCACATGTTGAGAAAGGCAAAAATGATGTTGTCACTTTCTCTCATGTGCTTTTATTAATGCGTTTGAAATAGAATATTACTTTTTAAATAACTTTTTAACGTAGCCCAGTTTACCTTTATAAGGTGGAAACAATAACCCGGTCTCCAATTTTGTTGTTTTAAAAATATAAGGTTTTTGATGTGAAAACGTTTCAAATGAATAACGTCCATGATAGCGTCCGATGCCTGATGCACCCACACCACCAAAAGGAAGATTTGGATTTGCTAATTGAAGTAAAGTATCGTTAATGGCACCGCCGCCAAACGATAATTCAGTAAGTATTCGATTGGTTGTATTTTCGTCTTCGCTAAATAAGTATAACGATAATGGTTTAGGTTTTGATTGAATATATTGAATGGCTTCATCAAGGTTTTGATAAGTCATAATTGGTAAAATCGGACCAAATATTTCTTCAGCCATAATGGCATCTGAAGACACTACATTATCAATAAGAGTCGGTGCAATATAACGGTCGGTCGCGTCCGTTTCACCCCCTAAAATAATTTTAGCTTCATGGGTTTGAATCAATTGTGCTAAACGATTAAAATGGCGTCCGTTTACAATACGCCCGAAATCTTCACTCTCACGGGGCGCGCGTCCATAAAACTCACGTATTGTCGTCGTCAAAGCTTTAATAAAATCTGCTTTTACTGTTTCATCAATCAACACATAATCAGGTGCTACACAAGTTTGACCTGCATTTATAAATTTACCAAAACAAATTCGTTCGCTCGCTACTTTTAAATTGGCGGATTTATCTATAATTGTAGGGGATTTTCCACCAAGTTCTAATGTCACTGGTATAAGCTGTTTTGCGGCCGCTTCATAAACAATTTGGCCAACTTTTGCACTACCGGTAAAAAAGATATGATCAAAAGGTAATTGTAAAAGTGCTTGAATCGCATCTGCACCACCTTGAACAACGCTGACGTATTCTGGCTCAAAACTTTTAGCGATAATGGTTTCAACGACTTCAGCAACATGAGGTGTGAGTTCTGACGGTTTAACGATAGCGGTATTGCCAGCAGCGATTGCACCAATTAAAGGTTCAAAAACTAATTGAAACGGATAGTTAAAAGGGCCAATAATCAACACGGTACCTAAAGGCTCACTAATGACAAAGCTTTTAGTAGGAAAGAGAAATAAAGGAGTGTCGACAGATTGTTTTTTGGCCCATTTATTTAATGACTTACGTGTATGTTTAATGCTATTCAATGTATAGCCTACTTCAGTTGCGTAAGCTTCTACTTCATTTTTGCCTAGATCCTTCTTTAAAGCCTCTAGTATGGCATCTTCATGTAATTTAATTTGCTTTGATAATTGTTTTAATGCTTTTTTACGATATTTGAGGGGCACGGTGATGCCTGATCGAAAATAGTCTTTCGTCGCATCAAATTGGTTTTGATAGCTGTTCAATGAGATAACTCCTTTCAAATGATATTTAATTAATAAGAGGGAATGCTACTTAAGTTTGTATGAGATGTATACAATCAAATAAGAATGACACAGCATAACTTGAGTATCAATTTGATGATAACATCGGATACAAAGAAAGGGACCAGAATAGAAATCTGACTACGCGTTTAGATTTCGTATTCTCGGCCCCAAGTTAAAAAGATAAAGTGTTGGTGTACAACATAAAAATGATATGGACACTTATAAATGGCTAAATCATTTAGATAGAATATACAACCACGCACCTTATGAGTCATCAAGGAAGACTTTTAACAAAGTTCTCCTTACTCAGCTAAAAGCGGTGCAAGAGATTCATCTTTTTCAAATTGACGCGCCACATAACTACAAGATGGAACAATTTTTAAGTTTTCATCTTCGGCTTTTTGAATGACTTCGTTGAATAATTTTTTTGCAACGCCACCGCCACGGAGTGATGGATCTACAAAAGTTTTGTTGACATCGATTGTATTTTCATCAAGATACTTAAATGTAATCTCAGCTTGCGGTGTGTTTTCATTTTTACCAATATAAAACTTGTGATGTCCTGCTTTAATTTGATTTGTCATGCAACCACATCCTATTCATTTGATTTTAAACTTTATGATAAAGCTTCAGTAATCGGTGGAACAATTTGTTTCTTACGTGATACGACACCAGGTAAGAATGCCGTATTGTTGTCGAGAGCAGTGTTGAAAGCCTCTCCGACTTTATCTTTTTCTGCACCAACAACAATAATTTTAGAATTGCTGTTTAAAATATCTGTAATAACAAGAACGAAGATATCATAACCGTTTTCTGCGCTTGCTTTATTCATTGCATTTTCAAGTGCTTCTTGGCGTACGATAACTTCATCGATATCGACAGTATTCACTTGTGCAATACGTACGGTATGTTCACCCATACTGAATGATTTTGCATCTGTGTTTAATATGCTATCTTCTGTTTTGTTTGTAGTAGAAGCGCCTGCTTTTAACATGTTTAAGCCGTATTCTTCTAAATTTACATCTGCAATTTTTGCTAATGCTTTTGCAGCATTAACATCTTGTTCTGTACATGTTGGTGATTTGAATAATAGGCTATCTGATACAATTGCAGAAACCATTAACCCTGCAATTTCAGGGCGGATTTCATAGTTGCGCTCATTATACATTTTGTATAAAATCGTCGCCGTACAGCCAACAGGTTCAGCGCGGTAATATAATGGACCAGCAGTTTCGAAGTTTGAAATTCTATGGTGATCAATCACGTGATTGATTTTTGCTCTCTCGATTGTTTTAGCACTTTGTTGGAATTCATTGTGATCCACTAAAATAACGTCTTTTCCTGTTAAATCGTCTGTCAACAATTCAGGTACTTCTACATTAAAGTAATCTAACGCATATTGGGTTTCAGGTCCTAACTCTCCAATACGGAAGGCTTTGGCCTCTTTATTACCGTGTTGTTGTTCAAAGTCAGCCATGATGATTGCCGAACAAATGGCATCAGTATCTGGGTTTTGATGACCAAAAATATATGTTGTCATTATTCAATCTCCTTATTAATTTACTATATTCATATCTATTTTAGCATGGCAAACAGTAATTATTCTACCGCTGCGCCTAAAGTATCTTTAAAATGTGTTAAAGCCCATTCATGGCCCGTTAAATTAAATGATGCCACACCATTTTTAGGTATAATTAGTTGATAGTTTAAATTATATGCGCTCGCTGCTGTGTGAAGAACACAGATATCTGTACAAACCCCTACAATTTCAAGTGTATCTACATGGCGTTCGCGTAATAAGCTATCCAACGGAGTACCATAAAAGGCATCGTAACGTCGTTTATCTATAAAATAGACGTGTGATTCGTCTTTAATTTGGTTATATATTTCTTGTACACGACCATAAAGATCACGTCCATGTGTTCCCTCAATGTTGTGTGGTGGGAAACTTTTTGTTTCAGGATGATAAGGATCATTTTCATAATGTAAATCCATCATAAAGAAAATGTTCTCTTTTGATTGATGGTAAGATTGAATGCGCTCTACGATAAAAGGTTCAATCGCTTGACCCGCTTCACCGCAAGTCAGTTTCCCATCATCAGCCACAAAGTCATAAGAATAATCCACTACAATTAAAGCTTTATTTGACATTAAACATCCTCCTAAAAAGGGTATATAGAAGTTAAACAACATTATTCACAGTATAACTTAATTCAGAAAGGATGGCACGAAAATGATTTTAAACATTTTAGATTTTGGTGCAACAGGAAAAAATAAGTTGCTCGATACGATTGGCATTCAACGTGCTTTAAATATAGGTAAAAAAAAGAATGTGACGGTTTATATCCCTGAAGGTACATACCATATCGCTAAAGCCTTAAAAATATATGAAGGTACAACTTTAATACTTGATGCAGAAGCGGAATTATTAAGGGTAGGTCGAGACGCATTATTAAAAAATGGCTCGAGCCGAAAAAAGTACTATCAATATGATGGTAATAGCCATATTAAGATAGAAGGTGGCACTTTCAATATGAATGGTGTGTACTATCCTTATAATAATACAGCAATGTGCATAGGTCATGCACAAGATATTGAATTAAGCCATATCACTTTTAAAAATATTGTAGGTGGGCATGGTGTGGACGCTTGCGGATTAGATGGTGTGCATATTCATGATTGTAATTTTTTAGGTTTTCATGATGTGAATGGTGACCGTTGGTTCTCGGAAGCAATTCAACTTGATATGTTTGTTGAAGGTGCTTTTCCGAAATTTGGAGTGAATGATGGCACGATTACTAAAAATGTAGTGATTGAGAATTGTTATTTTGGAAATTCGTTCGAGGGGCAAATGCAATCATGGAATCGTGCAATTGGTTCACATGCAAGCCGTTATAATTATTTTTATGAGAACATTGTTATCCAAAATAATATTTTTGACTCAACGCAAGATTATGCGCTCACACCTTTGAAAGGAAAAGATATCTTTATTCATAATAATTTATTTTTAAATTGTAGTGGGGGAATTCGGTATTTAGGTGTCTATAAAGGTCAAGATATGCAAACTTTAGAGGGTACTTTTGAAGGAAAACAAGGGGGAGAAGCGTTTTATGTCATGCACAATCAATTCCTCAATATTTCTGAGAAAGACGCACTGCATATTAGAAGTCATAAAGATGCACCACACAAAAGTGTATACATCATAGGAAATGAATTTTGGGGTGACAAGCAAGCGAATCAAATGACTGCTATTAATGAATTAACGATTGTAGAAAATAGACAGTTATCTCATATCAATCAACGTGATGTTAGTCAACTCATTTTGGATGAACTAGAATGAGCGCATAGAATGTAGCATAGGATGTAAAAGAGAGAGTAGATGATGGCAAAATGAATGACTTGAATTGGAAATGCTGAAGTTATAAGCAAATCCAATTACGTCATTTGATGTGGTATGAAAAGGAAAAAATAAAGAGATTAATTGAACCGACCCAAGTTTTTCAGTTCAAAGTCGAGTGTTTTTAAGATAGTTGTGATTTTATTGACAACTTCATCATTAGGACACTCGGCTTGTACAAAAAAGCGATACATACCGAGCTTAGTTTTTAAAGGTCGAGATTCTACCCATTTTAAGTTGACCTGGAACATCGCAAAAGTATTTAAAATATTTGCAAGAAGTCCTGGTTTGTCTTCAGTGGGTGTAATGACAAGTAACCAATCTTTACCTGACTGGTGCGCCACTTCAGATGCATGTTTGAGGACAAGGAAGCGCGTCATATTATGTGGATAGTCTTCGATATGCGTTTGAAGGGCATGATAACCATACATTTCTCCGCTTCCAATAGGCGCAATCGCCCCGGTCGTTGCATTGATTTCTTTCAGTGAAGCGACTGTACTCGGCGTATAATCATAATCAAATTGATGCGCATGGATAAATTTTTGCGTTTGACTTATCGCTGGACTAATCGAATAAACTTTAGTAATATCCGCAAGCGATTGCTCAGGTAATCCATATAAAGCAAACACAATATCTAACAAAATTTCATCCACGACGACAAAGGGATAATCGGTTAATATATCTGCAATGATATTGATTGTTCCTTCTATCGAATTTTCTATTGGGACAATGGCAGTTGCCGTTGTTTCTTTTTGTAGAGAAGTCATGACCTCATATAAATTATCTTTTTCAGCTAAACAGTCGTCTTGTTGTGATTGAGCCATCAATTTGAGTGCGGCTAAATAGGAAAATGTCCCTTTAGGACCTAAATAATAAAGTGTCATGCAATCATTCCCTTACCGATATTTGTAGTTTATTGTACATGAATTTAGTGAAATGGACACCCAGATGATGACGATTTTTTATAAAAAAAGTTAGGGACTCTAATCTCATTTTGATAACCATGATGATAATTTGAAGTTAAAGTTGGAGATAATGGGGGTGCTAACCATGACCATTTTCCTGTTACAGTTCGTCCTTGTTGTTGTTCGGCTTGTTCAAATTTTTCAAATTGCTTAGCTGCAGTTAAATGGTCAACCATAGAAACGCCTGCATTTTTAAAAGATTGGTAGACAGCATCATTGATTTCAACTAACACCCGATCTTTATTAAATGAAGTGTTTCGTAAATTAGAAAATCCCATTGCTGTAGCAAATTTTTCTAATAAGTCATAACGGTAACTGTCTGTGAAATTTCTAACTGCAATTTCATTCACCATATACCAACCATTAAATGGCGCAGTTGGATAAGTAATCCCGCCAATTTTTAGATCCATATTTGAAATAATCGGCACCGCATACCATTTTATACCTAACTCAGAAACTTTAGGGAATTGCGCATGACTAATAGGAACCTCTAGGATTAAGTCACTAGGATATTCATAATATTTAATTTTTTGACCCGGTAATTGATACATTAAAGGTAATACATCGAAATCTGTATGTTCACCTGACCATCCAAGATGTTGGGCGAGTTGTGTCATTTCTTTTTCAGAGGGGTCTCCCTTTTCTTCGTAGCCCGCATAACGAATCAATTGATTATTAAATATTTTTGGTCCTTCAACGTCAGATTGCGCATAAATTGTAATATAAGGTTTAATACGGCCATGATTCGTTGCTGTAGAAATGTGCGAGCAAATCGAATCTATAAATGATGCTTCATCTTTAATATGACGCGCGTCTTCAACGATTAAACTCTCCCAAAAAAGACGACCGATACAACGATTTGAGTTACGCCATGCCACACGGGCACCATATGTTAATTCTTCTGAAGTATGTGTATAAGTCCCTGTCTCATTAATGGATAATGCAATTTCCTCTAAACGGCGATCACGCGCTTGTATTGGTAAATTTAATTCTTCATACATTTGTTTTATAAATGCTTGTGCTTCTTTTAACATATGCCCACCTCAATGGATATTATAATGAATTTATATGCCGTCGTGACACGTTTAGCTGAATTGTCACAATTTTGTATCAGTTGAACGTCATTAGTTGATAATATGGTTCTTACTCCCTCACTTTATCATGCTTTTGAATCAGGTTCGAACTTGTCGAACTTTTAATTTGAATACAATACGCCCAATGCCCATAACAAGCAGATTTCCTTAACTATTTAATTAAACCTATTGTATGAGCACGCATCTGACCACGTTCATTAATTAAATGATGCGAAAGTGATATATTTTTTAATGGATGTCCCAACCGCTTAAACAGACAAAATTCCACAGAATTGCAGTGTCGAATAAAGAATCCCACGATATTGTGTGATATTATAGGTATGATAAAAACGATTGTTAAAGGAGAAGTGGGAGTAACATCATGTATCAATATAAAGATGATAGTTTAATGTTGCACAACGATTTGTATCAAATCAATATGGCAGAGTCTTATTGGTTTGATGGCATTCATGAACGTAAAGCAGTTTTTGATTTATATTTTAGAAATATGCCATTTGGGAGTGGCTATGCTGTTTTTAATGGATTACGTCGTGTCATTGAATTCATAGAAAACTTACATTTTTCTGAATCAGATATTACTTATTTAAAGTCCATTGGTTATCAAGATGACTTTTTGAGCTATTTAAAAGAATTAAGGTTTACGGGTAATATCCGTTCAATGCAAGAGGGTGAACTCTGTTTTAGTAATGAACCCCTCATGCGTATAGAAGCACCTCTCATTCAAGCGCAACTTATTGAAACTGCGCTATTAAATATTATCAATTTCCAAACGTTAATCGCTTCTAAAGCAAGTTTAATTAAACAAGTTGCAGTCGACGATGTTTTAATGGAATTTGGGACTAGACGTGCGCATGAATTTGATGCTGCTGTTTGGGGTGCAAGAGCTGCTATTATTGGCGGTTTTGATTCAACAAGTAATGTTCGTGCAGGAAAATTATTTAATATACCGGTCTCTGGTACACACGCCCATGCATTTGTACAAACTTATGGCGATGAATATACAGCATTCAAGAAATACGCTGAAAGACATAAAAATTGTGTCTTTCTCGTTGATACATTTCATACGTTGAAATCTGGCGTACCGAATGCAATTAGAGTCGCTAAGGAACTCGGTGATCAAATTAACTTTATCGGTATTCGACTGGATTCTGGCGACATTGCTTATTTATCGAAAGAAGCCCGTAAAATGCTTGATGAAGCTGGTTTTAAGGATGCTAAAATAATTGCTTCAAATGACCTAGATGAGCAAACGATTGCCAGTTTAAAAGCTCAAGGTGCTGAAGTAGATTCTTGGGGTGTTGGTACAAAATTAATTACGGGTTACCAACAACCTGCTTTAGGCGCAGTTTATAAAATGGTTGCGGTTGAAGATGCCAATGGTCAACTTGTGGATCGCATCAAATTATCAAACAATGCTGAAAAAGTGACGACGCCAGGCAAAAAGAAAGTTTATCGTATCATTAATACGAAAAACAACAAATCTGAAGGGGATTATATTACTTTAGACAACGAAGACCCAAATCAAGAAGAACGGCTTAAAATGTTTCATCCTATTCATACTTATAAAATGAAGCGTATTAAGCATTTTAAAGCGATTGATTTGCACCATGATATATTTGAAGAAGGGCAACTTGTCTATGACTGCCCGTCAGAATTAGAAGCAAAAGCTTATTTGAAAAACAATTTAAATTATCTATGGGAAGAAAACAAACGCTATTTAAATCCTGAAGAATATCCAGTTGATTTAAGTACGTTATGTTGGGAAAATAAGCAAAAACGTATATTTGAAGTGGCTGAAAATGTTAAGGAGATGGAAGACCGTTATGACTATGAGTAAAATGCAGTCTATCATTGTAGATGAAATGAAGGTGAAACCTGTCATTGATAGTGCTGAAACGATTAAGAAAATTAAACATTTCATAGAACAATATGTGAAATCACATCCTTTTGTGCGTACTTTAGTATTAGGAATCTCTGGCGGGCAAGATTCTACATTAACTGGAAAACTTCTTCAACTTGTAGCAGAAGAAATGAGAGCAAACTCTGGAAAAGATATTCAATTTGTTGCAGTGAAACTACCGTATGGTGTTCAAAAAGATGCCGATGAAGTTGAAGATGCGCTAAACTTTATTGCACCTGACCGTATTATCACTGTGAATATTAAGCCAGCTGTTGATCAAAGTGTTGAAACGTTAAAACAAGCTGGTATCGATTTGACTGATTTTCAAAAAGGAAATGAAAAAGCGCGCGAACGTATGAAAGCGCAGTATGCGATTGCTGCGAATTTATCCGGTATTGTCGTCGGTACAGACCACTCTGCTGAAAATATTACTGGCTTTTTTACAAAACATGGTGATGGTGCAGCTGATATTGCACCGCTATTCGGTCTTAATAAACGACAAGGGCGACAGCTATTAGCGTATCTGAACGCTCCAGCACATTTATATGAAAAGCAGCCGACAGCAGATTTAGAAGATGATAAACCACAATTGCCAGATGAAGAGGCACTGGGTGTTACTTATCAAGCTATCGATGATTATTTAGAAGGAAAAACAATTCGCCCCGAAGAAGCGGCTATCATTGAACAACATTATATAAAAAATGCACATAAACGTGAACTGGCTTACACACGCTATACGTGGCCTAAATAAATGTAATGACAAAATAATGTGAACTTGATACAATGAGCTAGATTTTATTATGAAAAGAGGTTGCGTATGAGTGTAATCAATGATAATCCTTGGATGATGCTCATTTCGATATTTGCCATCAACGTCGCATATGTGACAGCATTAACAATGCGAATGATATTAACACTTAAAGGTTATCGTTATATCGCAGCTGTTGTCAGCTTTGTGGAAGTACTTGTTTATGTCATTGGTTTAGGAATGGTGATGTCAAATTTAGATCAATTTCAAAACGTGATTGCTTATGCACTTGGTTTTTCTGTTGGTATTATCGTTGGTATGAAAATCGAAGAAAAGTTGGCACTTGGCTATTCTGTAGTGAATGTGACAACAGCAGATTATGAGTTAGATTTACCAAGACAACTCCGTGATTTAGGTTATGGCGTTACGCATTTTGGTGCACATGGTCGTGATGGCGACCGCTTAGTTATGCAAATTTTAACGCCACGTCGCTATGAATTGAAACTGATGGATACCATTAAACAATTGGATCCCAAAGCATTTATTATTGCGTATGAGCCACGTAATATCCATGGTGGATTTTGGGTTAAAGGTGTTAGAAGTAAAAAAGTAAAGGCGTATGATACAGATGAAATTTAAAGTGGAAGCGGATGAAACGATTCAAGATTGTTTAGCTAGAATGAGGGCAGCTGGCTATATGCCGGTTAAGCGTTTTGAAAAGCCTGTATTTAAAGAAAATGCAAATGGTGAGATCGAAGTATTAAGACAAGAAATAGAATTTACAGGTAAGAAAATGAGTTGAGATGTGATGTCGTCTCGACTCATTTTTCTTTGCTGACTATGTGCCTATTTATCAGGAATGAAGTCATAATAAGCTTTTTGAAAGCAAAAGAACCTTTTGATTCACGCCCTAAATCTGAAACATCTGGTGATCTATCTGAGGTTGAAAGCGTACATTTATAATTAGAAAATCTTTATAGTTCGTGAATTAGGTGTTTTAAGCATCGATGTAATGTAAAATTAGCTATATTTACACTTGATTACGAACGATAAATTTGTTTGAATAGATAATGTACATGATTTTTAGTTCTGATATAATGAAACTAAATTAGAAGATTGGAGTTTATATAAGATGATTGAACGTTATTCAAGAGAAGAAATGGCTCAAATTTGGACTGATCAAAACCGTTATGAAGCATGGTTAGAAGTTGAAATTCTTGCTAGTGAAGCATGGAGCGAACTGGGTTACATTCCAAAAGATGAAGTTAAAAAAATTCGTCAACATGCACGTGTAGATGTTGAAAGAGCAAAAGAAATTGAGCAAGAAACACGCCATGATGTCGTTGCTTTTACAAGACAAGTTTCAGAAACTTTGGGTGAAGAACGCAAATGGGTTCATTATGGTCTAACTTCAACTGACGTGGTTGATACAGCATTAAGCTATCAAATCAAGCAAGCGAATGACATTATCGAAAAGGACTTGGAACGTTTTATTGAAATTTTAGCAGCTAAAGCTAAAAAATATAAAACGACTTTGATGATGGGACGTACGCACGGCGTTCATGCAGAACCGACTACATTTGGTTTGAAAATGGCGCTATGGTATGCGGAAATGGAGCGCAACTTAGAACGCTTCAAACGTGTAAGAACAGAAATAGAAGTCGGTAAAATGAGTGGTGCAGTCGGTACTTTTGCGAATATCCCACCTGAAATTGAAGCATATGTTTGTAAACATTTAGGAATTGGAACAGCGCCAATCTCTACACAAACATTGCAACGAGATCGTCACGCATACTATATTGCGACATTAAGTTTAATTGCAACTTCTCTTGAAAAATTTGCTGTCGAAGTGCGTAACCTACAAAAAACAGAAACACGTGAGGTTGAAGAATCTTTTGCAAAAGGTCAAAAAGGTTCTTCTGCAATGCCGCATAAACGTAATCCAATCGGCTCTGAAAACATCACTGGTATAGCACGTGTCATTCGTGGTTATTTAACGACTGCATACGAAAACGTAGCATTATGGCATGAACGCGATATTTCTCACTCTTCAGCTGAGCGCATTATGTTACCAGATGTTACAATAGCATTGGACTATGCCTTAAATCGTTTTGCAAACATTATTGACCGATTAACAGTATATGAAGAAAATATGACTGCAAATATGAATAAAACATTCGGTTTAATCTACTCACAACGCGTCCTTTTAGCTTTAATTGATAAAGGGATGGTTCGTGAAGAAGCTTATGACCTTGTTCAACCAAAAGCGATGGAATCATGGGAAACAAAAACACCATTTAGAGAACTTGTAGAAGCAGATACGCGAATTACTGACAAGTTATCAAAAGAAGCTTTAGATGCTTGCTTTGACCCTAGACATCACCTCAATCAAGTTGATACAATATTTAAAAGAGTCGGCTTAGAGTAAATAGATGGCTCAAAAACGATTTAATTGGTTAAGTAGTGTTAGATTATATAAATAGGGGCTGTTTGCATGCAAATTGAAAAATTACGTGGAAAAGCATTAGATGAGTTGTTTGATGCGATTTTGACATTAGAAACACGAGAAGAATGTTATCAATTTTTCGACGATTTATGTACTGTCAATGAGTTACAATCTTTATCTCAAAGACTTCAAGTTGCCAAAATGATTAAGCAAGGTTATACCTATGCAACAATTGAAAAAGAATCTGGTGCTTCAACAGCTACAATTTCACGTGTGAAGCGCTCTTTACAGTGGGGCAATGATGCCTATACAATGATATTAGAGCGTATGAACATTGAAACAGAAATGTAAAGCACTAAAACACTATATTAATCATGCTCCTTACAGCATTTCCATTCATGGAAGTTGTAAGGAGTATTTTTAAGTGTGCATTATATTTTGTAGAGAAGCATTCATTCTATTTTTGATAAACGAGATCGTATTGTTCATCGTATACGGTCTCGCTTTTTATGAATAGTGCCATGAGGATAATGTGCCATTAAGAAGACATATATCGATGAGCTTTTCTCCATTTAAAAAAAGGTTCAAAAAATGAATCGAAAAACTATATTGAAAAGGTGATGAACTTTAGATATCAATAGTCAAAAGTGCTATAATATAAGTTACGAAAAATAAAGGAGTCAGGTTCATGTATGATATAAAAGAATGGCGTCACATTTTTAAACTTGATCCAGCGAAAGAAATTTCAGATGAAGATTTAGAGATGATTTGTATGTCTAATACAGACGCAATTATGATAGGTGGCACGGACCAAGTGACAGAAGATAATGTCATACATTTGATGAGTCGTGTGCGCCGTTACCCATTACCATTAGCATTAGAAATTTCAAATCTTGAGAGCACGATGCCAGGGTTTGATTTTTATTTTATACCTACTGTTTTGAACAGTAACGATGTAACATTTCATAACGGCTTGCTACATCGTGCCTTAAAGGCATATGGTCATATGATTAATTTTGATGAATTGATTTTTGAGGGTTATGTTGTGTTAAATCCGAATAGTCAAGTGAGTCGACATACGCAAGCATCGGCAAACTTAGATGAAGACGACGTTATTGCGTATGCACAGATGGCTGAAAAACTGTACCGGTTACCTATCCTTTATATCGAATATAGCGGTCAATATGGTGAACCTGAAATGGTACAAGCTGCCAAAGATGAATTAGAGCATACCCAACTCTTTTACGGTGGTGGGATTACCAATTTTGAAAAAGCGAAGGAAATGGCAGCGATTGCAGATACAATTATAGTGGGTAATGTCATCTATGAAGATATTAAAGCAGCTATTAAAACGACTAAAATAAAGGAGAGAACATAATGAATCCACTCGTAAAGAATATGAATAAAGAACAGAGTGAAGCGGTAAGAACGACAGAAGGACCGCTTTTAATTATGGCAGGTGCGGGATCAGGCAAAACACGTGTTTTAACACACCGCATTGCTTATTTACTAGATGAAAAAGATGTATCTCCTTATCACATTTTAGCCATCACATTTACAAATAAAGCAGCAAAAGAAATGAAAGAACGTGTTCAAGCGTTAGTGGGAGAAGCAGCAGAAGTGATTTGGATGTCAACTTTTCACTCGATGTGTGTGCGTATTTTACGCCGAGATGCAGATCGAATAGGGATTGAACGAAATTTTACAATCATTGATCCTACTGATCAAAAATCAGTCATAAAAGATGTGTTGAAGGTGAATAATATTGATCCTAAAAAGTATGAGCCACGTATGTTTATTGGTGCGATTAGCCAATTAAAAAACGAATTAAAAACACCTGCACATGCGATGGAAGAGGCGAATGATTTTTATAGTCGAATGGTCGCTACGGTCTATGAAGGTTATCAAAAGCAACTGATTCGAAATCAAGCGTTAGATTTTGATGATTTAATTATGACAACAATTAAATTATTTGAGCGCGTTCCTGATGTATTAGACTATTATCAAAACAAATTCCAATATATACATGTAGATGAGTATCAAGATACAAATAAAGCGCAATATACTTTAGTGAATTTAATTGCGCAAAAGTTTAAAAATTTATGTGTCGTGGGTGATTCAGATCAATCCATTTATGGTTGGCGTGGTGCAGATATACAAAATATTTTATCATTTGAAGAAGATTACCCAAATGCACGCACAATTTATCTTGAACAAAATTATCGTTCTACTAAAACCATCTTAACTGCAGCTAATGAAGTGATCCGAAACAACACTGAGCGTAAACCTAAAGGCTTGTGGACAGCCAATCAAGAAGGCGAAAAAATTCATTACTACGAAGCGGTAAGTGAAAGAGACGAGACAGAATTTGTCGTCAGAGAGATATTAAAACAACAGAAGAAAGGGAAACATTATAAAGATATCGCAGTTTTATACCGCACAAACGCTCAATCACGTGTGCTTGAAGAAACGTTTATGAAATCTAATGTACCTTATGTCATGGTGGGGGGACAAAAGTTCTATGATCGTAAAGAAATCAAAGATCTTTTAAGTTATTTACGTCTTATCGCAAATAGTGCTGATGATATCAGTTTACAGCGCATTATTAACGTGCCAAAAAGAGGGATTGGCCCATCGTCTGTTGAAAAAATTGCCACTTATGCAGCTCAAAATGATATGAGTATGTTTGAAGCGCTTGCGGAGGTTGATTTTATCGGTTTATCTAAAAAAGTGACTCAAGCTGCTGCAACATTTTATGAACTGATGAGTCATTTAATGAAAGAGCAAGAGTTTCTTGAGATTAGTGAATTAGTTGAAGAAGTGCTTGAAAAATCTGGATATCGTGAAATGTTGGAACGTGAACAAACGTTAGAAGCGAGAAGTCGATTGGAAAACATCGATGAATTTATGTCTGTTCCTCATGATTATGAAGAAAATACACCGTTAGAAGAGCAATCATTAATTAACTTTTTAACAGATTTATCATTGGTTGCAGATGTGGATGAAGCCAACTTAGAAGATGGCGTTACTTTGATGACTATGCACTCAGCGAAAGGATTAGAGTTCCCAGTTGTATTTATTATTGGGATGGAAGAGTCAATATTTCCACATATACGTGCAATCAAAAGTGAAGATGATCATGAAATGGAAGAAGAACGAAGAATCAGTTATGTGGCCATCACGCGAGCTGAAGAAGAGTTGTATTTATCCCATGCTTCATCTCGGACGTTATATGGACGACCACAATCCAATCCTAGATCTCGTTTTTTGAACGAAATCCCAGAATCCCTGTTGAATCTTCCTGAACAACGTCAATCTACAACAATAGGATCACATAAAAAGCCAGTTAAACGTGGATTTAGCCAGCGTACAGTTCAAAATCGTAACCAATCTGCCGTTTCATCAGATTGGAAAGTAGGGGATAAAGTGACGCACAAAACTTGGGGTGAAGGCATGGTGTCCAACGTAAATAATAAAAATGGTTCGGTTGAATTGGACATTATTTTTAAATCTGAAGGGCCTAAACGTTTGTTAGCACAATTTGCACCGATTTCTAAAAAGGAGGATTAAGGGATGAAAGAACTAAAGCAACGTGTTGAAACTTTGCACCGATTGCTACATCAGTATAACTATGAATATCATGTTCAAGATAGCCCAAGTGTCCCTGACAGTGAATATGATAAATTGTTGCATGAGCTTATTGATATTGAAGAAAATCATCCTGAACTAAAAACTTCTGATTCACCTACTGTCAGAGTAGGGGGGCAAGCACAGTCATCATTTGAAAAAGTTCGTCATGATACGCCAATGCTGAGCTTATCGAACGCATTTAACGAAATAGACTTAAAAAAGTTTGATCAACGTGTGAGAGATGCTGTCGGAGAAGTGGAATATATGTGCGAGTTGAAAATCGACGGTTTAGCGGTTTCCTTGAAATATGTAAATGGTAAATTTGTTCAAGGATTAACGCGAGGCGACGGTACCACTGGTGAAGACATTACAGAGAATTTAAAAACGATTCAAGCCATTCCCTTAACTTTAAAAAAGAATATCTCTTTTGAAGTTAGAGGGGAAGCTTATATGCCACGAAAATCTTTCCTGAAGCTTAACGATGCTAAATCGGAACGTGGTGAGCAACCATTTGCCAATCCACGAAATGCAGCTGCGGGCTCTTTACGTCAGTTAGATTCAAAATTAGCAGCTGCAAGAAAATTAGATATTTTCTTGTACAGCATCAATGACTTTACAGAATTAGATGCTACGACCCAAAGTGAAGCGCTAGATGAACTGGATACTCTCGGTTTTAAAACAAATCCAGAGCGACGTAAAAAAGGGACAATGCAAGAGGTCATTGATTATATTCATTATTGGACAGAACAGCGTGAGCAGTTAGCTTACGATATCGATGGCATCGTTATCAAAGTTAATAACATTGATTACCAAGAGGAAATGGGCTTTACTCAAAAATCTCCAAGATGGGCGATTGCTTATAAATTTCCGGCTGAAGAAGTCATCACGGACTTATTAGATATTGAGTTGAGTATTGGTCGAACAGGTGTAGTGACACCAACGGCTATTTTAGAGCCAGTACGTGTGGCCGGAACAACTGTTTCAAGAGCCTCTTTGCATAATGAAGATTTAATTCATGAAAAAGATATACGTATCGGTGACAGTGTCGTTGTGAAAAAAGCAGGAGATATTATCCCTGAAGTGGTGCGTGTCATATTGGATAGACGGACAGATGGTGTAGTTAAGTACCATATGCCAACACATTGTCCAAGTTGTGGTCACGAATTAGTGCGCATAGAAGGCGAAGTTGCATTGCGTTGTATTAACCCTAAATGTCAAGCACAACTCGTTGAAGGGTTAATTCATTTTGTATCAAGACAAGCGATGAATATCGATGGTCTTGGTACGAAAATTATTGAGCAACTGTATGAGCAACAACTTATCAAAGACGTAGGTGATATTTTTTATCTGACAAAAGAAGATTTATTGCCATTAGAACGAATGGGTGAAAAGAAAGCGCAAAATTTACTCAATGCGATTGAAAAATCAAAAGCACAGTCGTTAGAACATTTATTGTTTGGTTTAGGTATTCGTCATTTAGGTGTAAAGGCGAGTCAAGTCATTGCAGAAAAATATGAAACGATGGACCGATTATTTAAAGCAACAGAAGCAGAACTTGTTGCAATTTATGATGTGGGTGAAAAATTAGCACAGTCCTTGATTACTTACTTAGAAAATGATGATATTCGTGCGCTCATTGAAAAGTTAAAGGCAAAAGATGTGAACATGACTTTTAAAGGACAAAAACTATCTGAAATCGAGGGCCATCCTGAGTTTGCAGGTAAAACGATTGTTCTCACAGGTAAGTTACAACAAATGACGAGAACGGAAGCTTCTAATTGGTTGAAATTACAAGGTGCAAAAGTTACAAGTAGTGTCACAAAATCAACAGATTTAGTTATTGTAGGTGAAGATGCAGGATCAAAATTAACAAAAGCAGAATCACTTGGTACAATGGTGTGGACGGAACAAGATTTTATAGAGAAACAATCCGAAATTAAAGCGTAAGGAGTTAGGCGATGAAAAAGTCAATTGTGCTTGTTTTAGGTTTATCGCTCGTGTTAACAGCGTGTTCACCTGTTAATGATAAAGATTCCAAATCTTCAAAGCAAAACACCGAATCTCAACAACAAGATCGTAATAAAGTGAAACAAATTGCGACTGATAAAGATGTTCAAGGAGACGATTACCGAACAATCCTTCCTTTTAAAGAAAGTCAAGCGCGTGGTCTTATTCAAGAAAATATGGCGAATAGTTATAATGGAGAAAATTTTGAAGATGGTCTGCTTGATATTAGTAAAACGGTCTATCCGACTGATGATTATCTTTATCAAGATGGTCAATATTTAGACAAAGATACCATTAAAGCCTATCTTAAGCCTAAATATACAAAAAAAGAATTGGATAAAATGAGTGATAAAGAAAAGAAAGAGAAAAACGCGACTGAAAACTTAGGTTTAAACCCTTCAGTAAATGGCGAAACAGATGAAGAAAAAATCGCTAAAAATTCACCAGCATATCTCTCTAACATCCTAGAGCAAGATTATTATGATAATGGCGATACAAAAGGAAATAATATTAAAGGTATGACTATAGGTCTTGCGATGAATAGTATTTATTACTATCAAAAAGAAAAATATGGTGAGACCTACAATGAAAAGTTAGACAAAAAAGAAGTTAAAGAAAAAGGTCAAGAAATGGCGGAGGAAATTCTATCAAGACTGAGAGAAAATGAAGACTTGAAAGATATACCAATTACATTTGCTGTTTACATCCAGTCTGGACAAGAAGATATTATACCCGGCCATTTTGTAAGTTATGCCACTTCAGAAGAAAATGGCTCTAAATTATCTGAATGGCAAAAATTAGATCAAAAAACTGTTTTACTACCTTCAGGGGATGCTGAAGATTTAAATGAAAATTTAAATGCGAACTTCAAAGACTTTAACAATAGTCTACAATCTTATTTTTCTAACTTTACACAGGCAGTTGGTAAAGCAGAATTTAAACATAAAAAAGTAAAAAAACTTGTAGTGGATTTACCTATTGACTATTATGGCAAGGCTGAGTTAATTGGTATTACACAATATGTAACACAATTGGGGGAAAAAGACTTCAAAGCAGTCGATAATTACGAAATTCATATTAAAGATGGAAGTGAATCCCGCGCACTTATTTCAAAAACAAAAGATGATAAATCGCCTCAAATTCATATTTATCAAAATTAACGTTATGATGAGACTCTTGAGGAAACAGGGCGAGCTGAAGACTACAGGCTGAGGCTGTCCCCTAGGAAAGCAAATTCATTCGATAAGAAGTTTTATATCAAAAGGAAGCGCCAAGATGATTGTCTATTAATAATGGTTCTTTGTCAACATCGGTTGGCGAGACGATAACGCATTAAGCAACGTTATTTTGTTGTTTAATGCGT